>DASYNQ010000227.1:0-5389 GCA_036008425.1 Methylocella sp.
TCGGCTGTCATGTCCTCAGATCGCGCCTTCTCTGGAGCATCGATCTCGCGGTCGCGATTCCGGGCAATCCAGCGGGTCAGCGTCGACAGGCCAACACCCAGATTTTCAGCCAATTCACGCCGCGTCCGTCCGCTGGTCCGCGCCAGACGTACCGCCTCATCCTCAAACTCTTGCGTAAATCCCTTCTGCTTCGTCATCGAGTTCACCTTTCATCCAAGGAAAACTCTCCACTTTTTCGAGACAAGTCCATCACGTCGGGCGCCCCTTGCGGAGTGGCACAAGCCGCTCGACGCAAAGCCGCATGGCTGTGGGGTCGCCATTCTTCGCCGCATTGACCACGGCATCCATGATGCCCTCGCGATCGTTCTCCAGGATAGCCTCGGCAAACAAGGTAGACTTGGTGCGAGAACCTTGCGCTCTGCCGGCCGGGTTGCCGCTCTGGGTCGTTGCCACTTTTCGAATGGACAGTTTGTTGACACCCTCAAGGCGTCGCCGCATGGCATTGAGTGCCAGCTATCTTTCGAGGTGTACGCCGCGGAGCAATAGTAGGCCACGGAGCGGCGGCATAACGCGGTCGGCGCCCGGTCAAAGCCATCCAGATCGATGGCGGCTCGGAGTTCATGGCACGGTCGATCTCCAATTATCGAAGCTGCGTCGCGACGTCCGCGTGAGTATCAAGCTCCCAAACCTCGACACCGTTTGGAACCAAATGTCCGTGGGTGCGGAGATAATAAGCAGCTAAACTCTGCCCGGCCCTCTCATGCTTAAAAACAAATAGAATTTTGCGAAATTCCGCCGGTGCGACGTGGAAATAGTACATTGCTTCGTTCCAAACGGTCATCTTGGCGCTTGGCATATTCCCGCCTTGGGTCCAGGTATGTGATTTGCATTCGACCAAAATAGGAGGGTTGTCGCTCCCCAGATCAAACTTGCGCCGCTTCTTCGTAGCTGCAACACCGACAAGCACAGAGAATCCCCGCCTTAAGACGACTCCCTTTTTCAAAAATAATTTCCGGACCTTCTCTTCGAAGAGACAACCAACCAATGCGTTATGCACCATGCCACTTTCCCGGAGCAACTCTTCGACCCCGCCCCGGCGGCCCGGATGATTGGCCGCGTATATAAAGAGCCCCATAAGACCCCTCGCACGTGGCGAACGCGGCGAACTTTCTAATTCCTGCCGGAAAGCCTCAAGATATTTTGGGTCCTTGCGGCCTTTTTGGAGGGCTTTTATGGCCGCTTCCATGTCGCGTGCCGAGACGGTCACGTCGACCACGGACAAGTCTTCGTCCATCATGCAGCCTCCATTATTACCGCCTTGACCGGCCGCGCCACAATGAAATTGCCGGCGACGCGCTCGACATGCTCCGCCCAAAGGTCGAGGGCATCACGCTTCTCGGTTGAATAGCTGTAGCGATTGTAGACCGCCGCTAGCCGCGGATTATGCCGCTCTGATGGTTCAAGCACGCCTCGGTCACATGCGACGCGCTGCCAAGCCCGGCCATGCCGCCTGCGGAATTCTACTCCGCCATAATTGGGGAGATTCCGCGCGCCATTTACAGTAACATATCATCCTCGTTCACAACACCGCGAGAGAGAGGATCGGGCCGCCCGAACCTTCGGCTTGTGAAGCCGTCAAAGCCCCACAGAGCCGGAGTGACAACAGCTCTCGATATTTTGCGCTTTCTTTCCCTCGAGCGTGTAGCGAAAGCAGCTTGCCGCTGATCACCAATACTTTACAACAAAGTGGCCGGCTACGAAGATCACGCACAGCCAAAAACTAGCCATGATTACGAGGACCATCCGGTCTTCCGATTCCATGTCCGTTACCATGTCCCTTGGGTTTCTGGCTCACGTTATCGGCTTTTTCATAGCCATTTTATTTCCAAGCGCAAGCTGGCTAGCCTGTGCGGCCCCGGCGGCGGCCAGTTGCGCGCGCCGGCCTGTCGAGAAGGGCTTCGCGGGCCGCCAGACTATCCACCCCCTAAGCCCCATGGCCCGTCCTGGCCATCGTGGCGCCCCGCTCGCGGCGTGGGGCGGCGTCTATCACGCCTTCCAGACTAGGACGGTCAGTCATAAGCGTAATCGCAATCGTGCAAATGATCATGATCCACGCCTGCCGGTTTTTGATCTCTCCGCGCCAACTCCTGCCTTAGAAGTTGTGCGCGGAGGGCAGGAGTGCGTTGGTGTTCAAGCAAATCAAACTGATGGTTTATCTCGTCGGTCAACTGTTTTCCCGATGCTGCTCTCAAATTGGCGAACCCGCGGCTTCGGACGCCTCGCGCTTTTTGGCCGCCTCGGCGAGCCGATCGGAACCGTCGCGCGCCAGAGTCTTCTCGGTGAGACGATGCTCTTTGCGCTTGTGCTTCGATGATGCGTGCTTCGATGTTTCACCCATTTTCGATCCTCCCTTTCCTATCACATAGTTACGCTTTCGTCTGTGCGAACGCATGGGAACGCATTCAAGTCTTCCCAACGTCCTGTATGTGTGTGCGCGCGCGCACCTCGAAAATATGTCCTAAGGAGACGGTGATAAAAGGGCGATCCGCTCGCATCCGCTCGCATCCTCAATCATCGCGATAAAAACTCGACTGTTCAGGCTGCGCCTGTTCGACTTTAACGACGTGGATTCCGCTGTAGCCGCGCGCATTGGAGTGGCCGATTGCCTTCCGCTTGATGCCAGGCCGCGCCTGAAGCTTGTTGCTGAATGCCTTCGCGCTGCCGACCTTCTCGCCCATAAGTTCCGCCCATGCTTTCCACGACTTGAAAAGCTCGGCCGCCGTGTCCTCGTAGCTCGCCTTTAACTCGCAACGATCGCTGATCCACATGGCTATTGCGTCTTCGCTTTCGAGATATTCGTCGGTCGCCCTAATGACGGCTTGCGGTGGATTGAGCTGCCCCTCCTCTTGCCAGAGAAGGCAACCGTCGATCATCCAAGTAAGGATTCCCGGCCACTCGGCTTTCAACTTTTCCGCAAGAGACGGGTCGCGGTCCGCTTTCGCGATCGTCACGTTGAACGGGATCAGGTTAAGCCGGCGGCGCATAGGATCCCCCGCTGATCAAGGGTTTTTTTGCGGCGTTGCGTTTGATCGTGGGTGCGGTCATGTCTAGCTTCCTCTGCATGATGCCGTGCATGGCTAGCGTGGCCATGCGCCATGTGGGCATGATGCCCCGCCTTTTCATGAGCTCCACTCTCATGATGCTTGGCGGCTTCACGATGGTGGTGAGCCGCATGCTCATGATGCTCAGCTGCCGACGTATGGTGTTCGGCGCCTTTATGTTGCGTAGCCATTCAGAACCTCCACGGGTGAATGATATTGTATGAAAATGAACGCCCCGCGAGAAGCTAAGTTCCAAAACTGGCAGAAAGCGCGGCAAGGAACTCCCAAGGTGCCAAAGGCGAAGGGCACGAGGGGCGGCGGGAAAAAACAAGGACCACGCTGGGCCTATGTGGAACCGCGAAACACTAGCCCTACCCGCGTCGAAATGCACATCGCGATTGCCCGCATCGCGCCGTCGGAAAACCCCTACCGTTCGCGGGAAGATAGCCTCGCAGCATGGCGTGTTAGTCAGGGCAAGCCGGTCACACCTGCCAAGGCACCGAGTCCGAATATGAGCGCGTTGATGGGAGCGCTCCGGTAGGCCATACCGGGTTTACCACGCGATACCCCAAAAGAGCGGCCAATTAAATCTTTTCGTCTACGTTGATATTCAAGATGCAACTAGAAATCAGATGTTGAAATCTACCGTGAATCGCCGCGAGCAAATGGTAAGCGACGGCGTGCAGCTGACATTTGACTTAGCATTGGAATAGAATCAATCCTAGCGAAGAGCCAATTGTTCTGCCGATGGACCTAACACCGGATATTGAATGGCGCAAAAATGCCGAGGATAATGACGACGAGGCAGCTTTGCGCTTTTTCCATCGCGCTTCTGATGCCACTCTGGCAATCTCTGAGCTTGCTCCGGCGTCAGGCTTTTGGCGCGAGCCTTACCGCCCTTCAGGCGATAGACGGAAGCCTCTGACACGAAATAGTTTTCCATATCGGTAAAGCGCACGGCGAGCTCGCGCGGCGAAAGCGTCGGCGCGGCGAGCGCGAGCCTGATGATCCGCTGGCGCACCACGTCAGGAATCTGGTTCCAGACGCGATCCGGCCGGGGCGAGCGATCGCCTAAGGATCGGGCCCGCCGGTGCGATACAGATCATACCAGCGATAGAAAGTCGCCCTGGGAATGCCGAGCTTTTCTAGCGTGCGGCGCACCGGCAAATGGGAGCGCTCGACGAGCTGGATGATCTCCAGCTTTTCGCCGGCCGGATACCTCATGCGGCGTCCGCCCCATCCGCCGTCATGCTTTGTTTTGAGCAGACGGTTTTCGAGGGTCAGTTCGGCCACGACCTCCTTCAGAGCTGACGCCTCACGGCGAAGGTCCTTGACCTCGTCCGAGGTCGCGGCCCGCGCCGTGTCGCCAGCCAGCCGCTTCTTGCCGGCTTCGAGGAAATCCTTCGACCAGCGATAATAGAGGTTCTGGACGATCCCCTCGCGACGGCAGAGCTCAGCGACGCTTTCCTCGCCACGCAGGCCCTCAAGCACGATGCGGATCTTCTCTTCTGCCGAGAATTGTCGGCGTGTCGCCCGCCGGATGTCTTTCACGACCTGTTCCGCCGGTTCCTTCACCGGCCCGGATTTCTGTCTCATCTTCGCTCCTTGAAAGGCTACGATGAGCCAGAAATCCTTGTAACTTGACGTTCTGCGCTACTGATATCGTTAGCGGCGCGGTGGCAGGCGAGAGACCGCAAAATCCATGGGCCGATGAGCCCGTAAGGGAGCGCGTGTCGTCGCCTGCCGTTCCATCGAACCCGAACAGTCGCTTGGGCCGCTTACGAAGCCCGATTGCGCAAGGATGGAATCAGATGGACGCGATGGTGGTTGGCATCGATGTTTCAAAGGATCGGCTGGACGTGGCGGTTCGTCCGACCGGCGAGAGTTTTGTCTTCAAGCGTACGGGCTTGGGAATCGAAGATCTCGTCGCCCAGCTCGAAGCCTTATCACCGAAGATGGTGGCAATCGAGGCTACCGGCGGCTTCGAGGCGGTGGTCGCGGCGGCCTGACTGGCGCAGGCTTGCCGGTGGTAGTCGTCAATTCCGCGCAGGTGCGCGCCTTCGCCCAGGCGCTTGGCAAACGGGCTAAGACCGATCCGATCGATGCGGCAGTGATCGTCGCCCACTTTGCCGAGGCGACCAAGCCGGAACTCCGGCAAATGCCGGACGAGATGACAAGACTTCTCGCCGGCCTGGTCGCTCGCCGGCGCCAAATCGTTGAGATGATCGCCGCCGAAGGTCAGCGTGCGCGTCGCATGAGCGACAAGCGCCTGATCAAGAGCATTGCCA
>DASYNQ010000228.1:0-3383 GCA_036008425.1 Methylocella sp.
GGGCAAAGTTCCGCGGCGGGATTGACGGAAGGCCGGTCAAATGCTCTCAACACGACATGACTGACTATTACCCGCTGCTCGCCAAGGCCGTCGCGGGCCTGCCGGATTCGACGGCCGAAGCACGCCACGCCATTTACGAGCGGGCGCGCGGGGCGCTTTTCGGCCAATTGCGCAATCTCGATCCGCCGGTGCCGGAGGAGGCGATCGAGCGCGAAGCGCAAGCCCTGGAAGTGGCGGTTGCCCGGCTTGAAACGGAAATTGCGCCCCGGCCAGGTACCGGCGGCGGCGCGCCTGCGGCCGAACCTGATCTCGCGGGCCTTGGGCCAACGGCCGGGCGTCCGGCCGGTACATCCCCCGCGGATGAGCCAAGCGCGGCGCCGTTGCCGGAACCCAATCCGCCGGGCCCAGATCCGCTCGGCCCGGCTCCATCCGCGCCGGTTCCTATCCCAGCCGCGCAAACGCCGCCGCCTTCGCGACCCCTCAAAGTTCGACTCAATCCGCGGCCGCCCGGCATGAACCCGGGCGCCCGGCCGGATGGGGCGCCGCGGCCCGGCCCAGCTCCGGCGGCGCGGACCGCGGCGAAGCCCCCTGCCGCGCAGGACGAGCCTCAAGCCCCGGCAGTAGGCCCCGCGCCTCCCGACCAAACTGCTTCGGTCGGGCGTGCCTTCGATGCTTTTGCCCCGGCACCGGCCGTCCGGGAGGCCCGTGCCTTGGAAGCGCCCGCCGTTGAAGCGTCTGCCCCAGAAGCGCCAAACCCGAGCCCCGAAAGTTCCGAACCCGCGGCAAGAACGTGGCTTGACGCTCAACATCCTTTCGCACCTCGGCCCGCGCGAGATGCCGGGCCCGCAAATCGCCTTGTGGTCGTCGCTGGAATCGTCGGTCTGGTCGTCGCCCTTGTTGCGATCGCCGCCTATAAGCTGCGCGATCGCCCCGAAGATCTTGTGCGCCAGCAACCTCCTTCGCCATCGACCCAAGGCGAGGCCGGCGCTGGCGGCAAGATCGTCGACCGCATTGGCGCCGGCACCGCGACACCCGGGTCTGCGCCAGCTTTGGCCGGTGTGCCTTCGTCAACCGCCGATCGCAACGATGCCGCCAAAAGCGGTTCCGGACCCGCCAATCCGCCCATTCCCGTCGCCCGCCGCGCCGCGCTTCTCGTGGAGGCGCCGGAAGAAAAATCCAAGGTGAAAACCTTTCTTGGCACCGTCGTGTGGCGGGTCGATAACGTCAGCAATGGACCGGATGAGCCGCTCAGCTCAGCGGTTCGCGCCGAGATCGACATACCAGAGGAAAAGCTGCAGGTAGCGATGACGATTCAAAAAAATTTCGACGGCACATTGCCCGCTTCGCATACCGTGAAGCTGATGTTTGCCGTGCCGCAAGACAGCCCAGTGGGCAATATCAAGCAGATCAGCGTGTTGCAGATGCGCCGCGAAGATTCCGCGACAGGCGAGTCGCTGAAGGGGATTACGGTGCCGGTCATGGAGAATTCTTTCCTCGTCGGTCTCGCCCGTGGCGACGCCGAGGCGTCCAATCTTGACCTTCTGCGATCACGCGAATGGTTGGATGTTCCGATGGTTCTCGCCAACGGCCATATCGCGAAATTGACCTTCGAAAAAGGACCCTCGGGGCAGCGTGCCCTGGATGACGCGATGGCGTCCTGGCAGGCGCGATAGTTTGAAATAATCCACCTCTGGCGATGCCGGATCGACGATGGTCAAGGTGTGATCTGTCTCTCCGGCAAGTTCCGCGTGGCACCCCACAACCAACGGCGCGGCCTTCACGTTGTCGGCGACGGCACGCGCGGAGCGGCGAGCGCGGCACGCAGTTGCTCGATCTGGGTTTCTACCGGGCTCGGCGGCAGGCTCTCCTTGCCGCCCGCATCGCGCGACTTATAGATCAGAAGATCGAGATGGATAATCCGCGCCTGCAGGCGAAGCGATATCCCGATGAGGTCGCGCAGACGCGACGGCAAGCGGACGAGAACATCCTTGTTGGACACGATGGCCTGCTCGGACAGAGGAATCCTGCGTTTTTCGGCGGCGGCCTCAGCGCGGCTCAGCTCGCCTTCGTTGACGGCGCGCTGGAGAAGCAGCCAGGAGGCAACCTGCATGAGCCTTGTCGTCAAACGCATGCTTTCGACCGCATAGGCGACCGCCGCCGCGCGCGGCAAGAACTTCGCCTCCTCGCGGCCATCGCCGTCGAGGTAGCTGGCCGCCCGACTCACCAGATCCATTCCCTCGTGGAAAAGAATCATGAATTGTTCGGACGCCGCCAGCTTCTCGCCGAAGGAGACGGTTTTATCGTCTCTAAAAAACGGCGTTTGAACCATTACGCGCCTTTTTTGCCAGAGGCCAGCCGAAGTGAACTTGCCGGAAAGGAGAGCCCGCAGGCGGCTATATTTTTCATAAAATAGGCCAATTCGCCGGCCCGTGGGAGTTAAGCTTTCATTAGGCTTAATACAGGGATTGCGCGGGCAAGACGGCCGGCTTGAACTAGACCCGCGCGGCGGGACGGCTTGAGGCGGTTTGTTACTTGGACGCCCGGCCCGCTCCCGATCCCTTTCTCTCACGCCGCTCTATCGTGCCGCCCAAGCGGCCGTCTGCTGCTATTGCCGCGGGCGGAGCCGACCAAGGATTCCGTCAAGCGAAGCTTGCTGGAATGGCCGCGGAGCGATGTGATCAACGTGGAGGCGTTGTCGATCATGTCAACGGCCGTCGCGATGGCGCGAGGGCGGTCGCTTTATTTCAGCAGATTACCAGCTTGAAAGAGAACGAGGCTTGCCTTCTTATGCGACAAAACCTGAGCGGCGGGTAGCTGGAGCGGTCACCCCGCGCGTCCACGCAACCGGCATCGGTCGCGGCCTTCGCGGTATACCTCACATCCGGAAAACGCCAAATTGGGTCGCCGCGACCGGCGCATTGAGGGTGGCGGAAATCGAGAGGGCAAGCACCATCCGGGTTTCGGCCGGATCGATGATGCCGTCGTCCCAAAGCCGCGCGCTCGCATAATAGGGGTGCGCCTGGCATTCGAACCGCTCGCGGACCGGCGCCTTGAACGCTTCTTCCTCCTCGGCGGACAGGGGTTGTCCGGCGGCCTCCAGTTTGTCGCGCCGCACTTGCGCCAGCACATTGGCGGCTTGCTCGCCGCCCATCACCGAAATACGGGCGTTCGGCCACATCCAAAGAAACCGCGGTCCAAAGGCGCGGCCGCACATGCCGTAATTGCCCGCTCCGAAACTGCCACCGATGATGATGGTGAATTTTGGCACGCCCGCGCAGGCGACCGCCGCGACGAGCTTGGCGCCATCCTTGGCTATGCCTTGCGCCTCGTATTTTTGGCCGACCATGAAGCCGGTGACGTTTTGCAGAAAGACGAGCGGGATT
>DASYNQ010000229.1:0-2786 GCA_036008425.1 Methylocella sp.
CACCCGGACCAGGGTGTCCTTCGACATTGCGATGCGCGAGCTTGGCGGCGAAACGATCATGTTGACTGGCCAGGAAATGCAACTCGGCAGGGGCGAGACCATCGCCGATACGGCCCGCGTCCTGTCGCGTTTCGTCGATGCGATCGTGATTCGCATTCTCGATCATGCCGCGATGATCGAACTCGCCCGCCATGCCGGTGTACCGGTGATCAATGGCTTGACCAAGCGTTCGCATCCCTGTCAGGTGATGGCGGACGTCCTCACTTTCGAGGAAAAGAAAGGCCCGATCAAGGGGCGCACGGTCGCTTGGAGCGGTGACGCCAACAATGTGCTCGCGAGCTGGGTCCACGCCGCGCAGCGATTCGATTTTTCGCTTCGTGTCGCGACTCCCGCCGGACTCGATCCACACGCCGGCCTCGTCGATTGGGCGCGCCGTTCGAGCGCCCGGGTGAAGCTCATCCCCGATCCCCATGAGGCGGTGAAGGGGGCGGATGCGGTCGTCTCGGATTGTTGGGTTTCGATGGGCGACGTGGACGAGGCCTTTCGCCATGGATTGCTTGCGCCCTATCAGGTCAACGCGAAACTGATGGCCGCCGCGGAAAAGGACGCGATCTTCATGCATTGCTTGCCGGCCCATCGCGGCGAGGAGGTCACCGACGATGTCATCGACGGTCCGCAATCCGTCGTGTTCGACGAAGCCGAGAATCGGCTGCATGTGCAAAAAGGAATCCTTGCTTGGTGTTTTGGCGCGACGCAGGCATGACCGGCCAGGCAAGGTATTCCCACCGCGAAGCGTGCACGGGGTCTGCCGCGGCTTAGACGAGCGGATCAAAGCCATGCTGCGCCGGTTCATGCCGCGCGAGCGCCGCGACATGACCGGCGGCGATGGAATGATTGGCGTCGGGTGCGAATTTTGCTCGACGTATCGCGCGTTCGATCCGGAGGATTCCGGTGCATGAATGTTCGGAGCGCCGATGGCGCAGAATGTTTTTTGTTGTGATCCAGCGTGATCGGACGGCAGCCTCCACTCGTTCAACAAAAACTCGCTTCTGGAACATTTTATGGCAACAGGCGCTTCGGTGCTGGTCATAGGCGCGACTGGCGGCATAGGCTCCGAGACCGCTCTTGCGTTTTCCCGGCGTGGCTTTGGCATTCGCGCGCTTCACCGGCGGCCACAGGAGGCGGCCAGCAAATTCGCGCGTCTCAATTTCGATGGGTCCAAGGTGATGCGATGAACGCCGCCGGGGGTCGCGGAAGCGGCGGAAGGTACCCGGTTTATCGTGCACGGGGCTAATCCTCCAATGTACAGGAACTGGCCCAAACTGGTGCTGCCGATGCTGGAGAGTACAATCGCCGCCGCCAAAGCATCCGGCGCGCGCATCCTCTTGCCGGGCAGCATCTACAATTTTCCGCAGAACGGGCCATTGGTGCTGCGTGAGGACACTCCGCAACGGGCAACGACGCGCAAAGGGGCAATCCGGATCACCATGGAGCGGCGGCTCGAAGAAGCGCAAGCGCAGGGCGTGCGCAGTTTGATTTTGCGCGCCGGCGATTTCTTCGGTCCATATATGACTGGCAACAGCTGGTTCCGGCAGCTTGTCAAACCGGGTCGCCCGGTGCGGTCGATCACCTATCCGGGTCCGCCGGACATCGGGCATTCCCTGGCCTATCTGCCGGATGTGGGCGAGACCATGGCGCTGCTCGCGGAGCGCGATACAAGCCTTGCCGGTTTCGAGGTGGTTCATTTCGGGGGCGACTGGTTCGAGCGCGGGGTCGAGATGGCGGAAGCCTTACGCGCCGTCGTTGCCGATCACCTGCCGGTCCGGGCCATGCCTTGGTGGCTTGTCGGGGCCGCGTCGCCTTTTGTGCCGCTGATGCGCGAGTTGTGGGAGATGCGCTATCTCTGGCAAGGGCCGGTGCGACTCGACAATACCAAGCTCGTATCGATCCTCGGGAACGAGCCGCATACCCCGGCCGGGGAGGCGGTGCGGGCATCGCTCACCGGGCTAGGTTGTCTGTCCGCCAAATAGCTCCCGCTGTGCTGCTCGCTGAAACTGTCACCGGCCGCAGCTTCGATCATCGCGAAATGGTCGCACAACGCCCGTAGGCGCGGCGTGCCGATGAAATCCAGACTGGCGACGTTCACGCGACATCCAGAGCGCGGCTGAAACCGTCAAGCACTATTGGAGGCCGCCGCGCTTCGAGCTGAAGGCGTACCGCGAATTACTATTGAATCGGTGCCAGCGCCAATATATACACTTAACTGGGTTTCCGGCTTCACGGCCTTGGCGGATGGGACCGCTCGCGCTTAGTTGAAAACCAGGCGCGGCTGCATCGGGGACGCTGCTTGATGCGGAAAGTGCCTTATTGGGGAAACTTTACTTGGCTTGCCGGCGTCCGACACCCTGCCGGAAAGACATGAAACGACAAGGCGCCGCCGCCGCGAAAGCGAGCGTCACAGGCGCCGCGCACCAGAGAGTCCGGAGGAAATTAATGCGCAAGTTTCTGCTTCTGTCCTGCGTTGGCGCCGCCGCGCTTCTCGCCAATGGCGCCGCCTTCGCCAACGATGAATTGATCCAGCTTTCGAAAGATCCAAAACAATGGGTGATGCCGACGGGCGACTACGCCAATCACCGTTTCTCGAAACTCGATCAGATCAATTCAAACAACGTCAAACGTCTTGTTCCGGTGTGGACCTTCTCGACCGGGGTTCTGCGCGGTCATGAGGGGGGGCCCTTGGTGATCGGCAGCGTCATGTACATAAGCACTCCGTTCCCGAACATCGT
>DASYNQ010000230.1:0-7826 GCA_036008425.1 Methylocella sp.
TGCTCGGCGCGATGGAAATGCTTTTGCAGGGACAAGCGCTCGCCTGGCTTCACGACGATGCGTTTGACTTGGTAGCGCGCCCCGGAATCGACCGATTGATAATAGCCCCACGGCCGGTAGGAGCGCTTATGTTCCAGCGCCTCGGGGCGATTTTCGGCTTTCAGGAGATCGACAAGTTGTTTGACGCTATCGCCTTGCGCTTTGTTGAGCACCAAGACCGCATCCTGGGTGGTAACGACAATGACATCGTCGACGCCGACGACGGTCGTCAAATGTTCGTCGGAGCGAACGTGAACATTCGACGCATTCAAGACGACGCCGCGGCCCCGGATCGAATTGCCCTTGCCGTCGCGTTCTGACAATTGCCACACCGCCTCCCAATTGCCGACATCCGACCAGACTATGTCTGCGGGGACGACCGCCGCCTTGCCGGTGCGCTCCATGACCGCGAAGTCAATCGATTTCTTCGGCGCCCGGGCGAAGGCTTCCGCGTCGAGGACCAAAAAATTCAAATCCTGTTTTGCCTTGGCGACGGCTTCCGCCGCCGCCGCCGCCATGTCTGGCTCGAAATTTTGCAGCTCACCTTGCATCACATCCGCGCGAAAGAAGAAATTGCCGGAATTCCAGAGATAATTCCCGGCGACATATTTTTCCGCCGTGGCGGCGTTGGGCTTTTCGACGAAGGCCTCGACCTTAAACACGTCGCCGCGGGGCGTCACCGTCTTTCCCGGCTTGATATAGCCATAGCCAGTGGCGGCCGAGTCCGGCCTGATGCCGAGCGTCACGATATAGCCTCGCGCCGCCGCTTCGGCCGCCGTTTTGCACAAAGCCACGAAACCTTCTCCATCGCGCACCACGTGATCGGCGGCGAGAACCGCGACGATCGTGTCCGGCCCGGATTGCGCCGCGAGTTCGGCGGCAACCGCCACCGCTGGCCCAGAATCACGCCGGACCGGCTCAAGAACAATGCGCGCCTCGCGCTTGATATTCTGCAATTGCTCGGCGACGAGAAAACGATAATCGTGATTGGAAATGACAATCGGCGTTTCGAACACACCGTCGGCAAGCATTTCGGTCGCCATCTGGAAGGTGGAGTGCGGGCCCACCAGAGAAATGAACTGTTTTGGCAGACTTTCGCGCGACTCCGGCCAAACCCGCGTTCCCGCGCCGCCGCACATGATGACTGGAAGGATTCTCACGTTTTCCGGCTCCCTCGCGAAGAATATCCATATTCCGTTCCAAAACCTAATTTAACACACAATGGACTCCCGCGCCTCTATCGCACACCGCACAATCACAGGCGCTTGCGCGGCAAACGTCGCCTGTTTCCAAGTGCCCGCGTGGAGTGTAAATTTTTATTTCAGTTCGGACGAGAAGGCGATCGTGTGCTTGTCCTTCCGCGCGAATTTCATTCATCGCAATCCAACCATCGCGTTGCTCGCGCTCGGCTTTCTGCTTTTGATCGGCGCGGCGTTGATCGCCGGCGGATTTGGCTTTCATTTTCCCAAGGGATACATCTACGCCGCAATGGCTTATCCGCGCGGTCAAGGGCCTCAACGTGCTCGCCAGACGCACTCGCAAACAACCGCCGAAATGAAATGGCAGAGGGCGGCGACCCCACTTTGACGGACGACGGCGAGGCCATCGCGGAAATTCTCCTGCCGGTCGCGATCGATCATCCCTATTCTTATCTCGTTCCGCGCGGCATGGCCGTCGCGCCGGGCGATTTTGTCGAAGTGCCGCTCGGCACGAGAATAGCCAATGGCGTCGTCTGGGACGCGCGGCCGGGGACACGCGAGCGGGCAAATCTGAAAGCCGTTGCCGCGCGCCTCGATATTCCTCCGCTTCCCGTCAATTTGCGAAAATTCATCGATTGGGTGGCGCGCTGGACGTTGAGCCCGCGCGGCATGGTCCTGCGCATGGCGATTGGCGCGCCGTTTCAGGCCGGGCCGGAACCGGCGCGGGTTGGCGTTCGCCTCGCGGGGCTCCCGCCCCACAGGGTGACCCCTGCCCGCGCGCGCGTCCTCGCCGCGGCGGAAGGCGGCGTTGCTTTCTCCAAAACGGCGCTCGCCGAGGCCGCCGCCTGTTCGAGCGGCGTCATCGACACGTTGATCGACGAAGGCACGCTTGAGACAATCGCGCTGCCACCCGGGCCTGCGGCGCTTCCTTGCGATCCGGCTTTCGCCAGGCCATCCCTTGAAACCGCGCAGGAAAACGCCGCGCGGCTTCTGACCGATCGCGTGGCGGCACAAGCGTTCTCGGTGACCCTGCTCGAAGGCGTAACGGGCTCCGGCAAGACGGAAATTTACTTCGAGGCCGTCGCATCCGCTCTTGAAGCCGGACGCCAAAGCCTGATCCTCATGCCCGAGATCGCGCTCACCGCGCAATTTCTCGACCGTTTCGCGGCGCGCTTCGGGGCGCGTCCGGGGGAATGGCATTCAGGCGTCAGCGCGCGGAAGCGCGCCCGGTTGTGGAGCGCGGTGGCCCAGGGCGACGTCAAGGCCGTTATTGGCGCGCGCTCGGCGCTGTTTCTTCCCTTCGCGGATCTCGCAACGCTCATCGTCGATGAAGAACACGAGAGCGCCTATAAGCAGGAGGACGGGGTTGCCTACCACGCCCGCGACATGGCCGTGGTGCGCGGTCAAATTGAGAAATCGGCCGTCGTCCTCGTCTCGGCGACGCCTTCGATCGAGAGCCGCGTCAATGTCGCGCAGGGCCGCTATGGCCATATCCGACTCGCCGCCCGTTTCAAGGCGAAGGCGCTGCCCAACATTGCGGCGATCGATCTTCGCGTCGAGGCCGCGCGGGGCAAATGGATTGCTCCCCGCCTCATTGGCGCGATGGCGACGGCGCTCGCGCATGGCGAACAGGCGCTGCTGTTTCTTAATCGGCGGGGCTACGCGCCCTTAACCCTCTGCCGCGCATGTGGACATCGTTTTAACTGCCCGAACTGCACCGCCTGGCTCGTCGAACACCGTTTCCGGCGGGCGCTCATGTGCCATCATTGCGGCCATATCGAACGAAGGCCCACGGTTTGCCCGGCCTGCAAGGCGGTCGATTCGCTCGCGGCCTGCGGTCCCGGCATCGAGAGATTGGCCGAGGAAGCGGCGACGCTTTTTCCGCAGGCGAGGATTCTCGCCCTCTCCTCGGATTTTCCGGGCGGCACGGAACGTTTGCGCGAGGAAATCGAGGCGATCTCGCGCGGCGAATGCGATATCGTCATCGGCACCCAGCTTGTCGCAAAGGGGCATAATTTCCCGCGTCTTTCGCTGGTCGGGGTAATCGACGCGGATATTGGCTTGACCTCGGGCGATCCGCGCGCGGCCGAGCGAACCTTTCAATTGCTGCAGCAAGTGACCGGGCGCGCTGGGAGATTCGAAACCGCGGGACGCGCGCTGGTCCAGACCTGGCAGCCCGAGCATCCGGTCATGCGCGCGCTGTTGTCGGGCGATTGCGAGCGCTTTTACGACGAGGAAACAAACCAGCGTCGCCGCGCCGGGCTGCCGCCTTTCGGGCGTCTCGCCGCGCTGATCGTGTCGGCCAAGGACAGCGCTTCCGCCGAGGTTTTTGCGCGGGCGCTCACGCGGGCCGCCTACGCGCTGCCGCCGTCGGACGGTTGGGCGCTGACCCCGGCCGGCGCATTGCCGAAAGAGAACGAACTGAGTTTGCTCGGGCCGGCCGAGGCGCCGATCGCGGTTATTCGCGGGCGCCACCGTTTCCGGCTCTTGGTGCGCGCGCCGCGCTCCTCTGATTTACAAGGATTCCTTCGCGCATGGCTTGCCGCCGGCCCACCGGAAAAGGGCGGAGTCCGAGTCGCCGTCGACGTCGATCCGCAAAGCTTTTTGTGACCTATCCTCGCGGTGCTCGCGATGGAGCGCCAAGGGGGGGAAAATGCTCATCCGTTTTTTGTCCATGCCTGTTCGCGGTTCCCGCCACGGCCCAGGCTGGATTGGAGGACATCCGCACCTATTGCATGAGCGACATCAAGCGGCTGTGCAAAGGCATCGCCCGGCGGCGGCCGGCTTATCCAGTGTCTTAAAACTCATAAGAAGGAGATGAGCGTGGGCTGTGCGCAAGCGCTGCAGAAACTCAAGGCGAAAAAACAATAGTTCTCCCAGCAAACCCCCACGGTTCCCCAAGGCTTTCGGCGCGCTGCTCAATGTGGCACAGCTCCGGCGCGGCGGCATGCGGGTCGCCGTCGATGTCGGCCCGCAAAGCTTTGTGTAACGCCAGAAAGGGACGGCTCCCCTGCCCTTTCCGGCAAGCCCTCACGCGTCAGGCGCGGCTAGCTCACCCCTGCGTTCCGGAGCCGAGCTTTCGCGCACGCAACTTGAAGCCGAGCGCGAGAAGGCTTGCACCGAAAAAGGTCGCATAGGCGCCGACCCACCAGCTCACTACCACGGCGCCGAACCTCGGCGCCGCGATCAGCACTACTCCAAAAACAATCGAAATGATCCCGCCGAGCGCCAGCCACCAGCGGCCATGGTCCGTGGCGAGATTGAAGGCCGCGCGAAGCTCCAGTGCCCCCGAAACTAGGGCCCAAGCCGCGAGGAGACCGACAAAGACCAGCACCGTAAGGCCGGGCATGGCCATGGCAAGAACCCCCGCCACGATGCCGACGATGCCCTCGAAGGTAAGAAATCCCCAACGTTCGTTCTTGCTTGCCGCGCGCACGGCGGCAACAGTCGCCAAGATTCCATCTATAATCAGAAAGACCGCGAACAGGCCGACGAGCGACAACAGCGTCGGACCCGGGAAAAGAAACGCGATCAAGCCGATGACGAGTCCGAGAACGCCCCGTGCCACAACAACCGTCCAGTTGCGCGCAAGGGTTGAACTGAGGCTAAAATCGAAATCGGGGGGCGATCCGAACATTGACATCGCGCGGTTCCTTTCCACAAAAACGCTGTCGTGGGAGAAATGGCCCACGGCTGCTTAACCTTAAACGTAATGCTGCGCGCGAAAACGTCGAGAGGCTGCGCGCGGCATTATTGCGGACCGGCCGGTCGGCTTGGCTTTGGTTGGCCGCGCCGGGGCGGTTTTTCTTGATCCTGGCGGTGATGGTTGCTATGGAAAGCAACTCCAAAATGTTCGAGGCTCGTTAGATCGTGCCCGCAATAGTTGTCCACAGTAAAATCGCGCCACTCGCTTAGAATTGTTGGCGTGACCTGGCAAACTAACGGCTCCGAATCGATCTAGGGACAGGACGATGGTCGCTCTTGAAGCGCAACAAGATCGCGCAATGGCATGGTCCGTCCTTGATCGAAACGACGAGCGGTGGCGTCGCTTGCGGAAACTTGTCTCCGAGCATTCGCTGAGAGTGGGCGATTTCAAGTTATCGTCTGGCCGCCGTAGCCCCTATCTATTTCAGCTTAGGCAAACCACGATGCTTCCGGAAGGGGCGGCGCTGCTTGGCGAAGTTATCCTTGAATACATGTGTCAACATTCTATTGAGTGCATCGGCGGGCTGGAACTTGGCGCTGTCCCGCTGGTATCATCGGTCGCGGTTATGAGCCATATCAGGGCCTTGCCGATCAATGCGTTTTTTGTGCGAAAATTGGCCAAGGAACATGGCGCGCGGGAAAGAATTGATGGTCACCTGCGCGACGGCGCAGAAGTGCTGATGGTCGACGATGTCGCGACGACGGGCGGCTCGATTTTGAAAGCGGTCGAGGGCATCGAGGGCCACGGCTGCTGCGTCCGCCGCGCGCTCACCGTGGTGGATCGCGAGGAAGGCGCCGCCGAGAATCTGGCCGCGCATGATATTCAGCTAGCGGCGATTTTTAGGCGAAGCAATTTTCCGGAAATCTGATGGCCGACGAAAAATACGACCAGGCCTTCTTTCTCGACCTCGCGGCAAAGGGCAAGTACACTTGGAACGCATGGCGGCGGATCCCAGCCAATAAAGGCGTGCGCATGACCTTTGCCGGCGTCGACTTTTCCGAAGCACCGAGGGACGGGATCGATTTTTCAGGGTTCGAATTCGGCGACTCTGCGAATTTTTCGCAATGCAAGTGGCGGGGCGTCGAATGGGTGGAAACGTTCGAAGCCTTCAGGCGGGGCCGCGCCTGCTTCACCGGCGCGACCTTCGGTGGGTCGGCCAGCTTCGCTGGCGCGGCCTTCGGTGCATTCGCCGGGTTTACCGGCGCGACCTTCGGTGTGTCGGCCAGCTTCGCCGGCGCGGCCTTCGGTGAATTTGCCGGGTTTACCGGCGTGACTTTCGGTCACGGGGCATTCTTCGACGGCGCGGCTTTCGGTGGCGGAGCCCGCTTCGACGGCGCGGCCTTCGGTGACAAGTCCACCTTCGACGGCGCGGCCTTCGGTGTCATGGCATGTTTCGACGGCGCGGCCTTCGGCAACAGAGCCATCTTCAGCCACGCGGCCTTCGCTGAAAAGGCCACCTTCGCCTTCGCGGCGTTCGAAAGCTTTGCTCACTTCAGCGGCGCGGCCTTTGGTGCCCATGCCGCCTTCGACGGTGCGGCCTTCGGTGTCATGGCATGTTTCGACGGCGCGGCCTTCGGTGCGGAGGCCACCTTCGCCGGCGCGGCCTTCGGCAACATGGCCATCTTCAGCCACGGGCCTTCGGTGACAAGGCCACCTTCGCCGGCGCGACCTTCGGTAGTGGGACCACCTTCGCCTTCGCAGCCTTCGGGCTGCGGCCCAGCTTCGCCGGCGCGGCCTTCGGTGCCCGTACCGACTTTAGCCGAACCCATTTCAAAGGTGGGGGTCTATTCGCCGGAAAGTCCGAGGAGCAATGGGCCAGGGACGTTGCAAGCACGCTTTGGATGGACGAGAAAACCCGCGCGGCGCTCGAAAAGCGGCATAAGGATTCATGGGAAACCACTGGCTCCAGGCTTGACCGTTTCTTGACGATCTCGTTCTCGCGTGCACGGTTCGATGGCATAGTCGTTTTCTCCGGCCGCACTTTCGAGCAGGCCGCCGATTTTACCAGAGCGCGTTTTTAGTACCCGCCGGATTTCGAGGCCACGACCAATGCCTCCCGGATCGATTTCACCGGCGCCCATATTGGTTTTGTTCCCCTCGGCAGATGCGCTTGGACCAAGGACCGTCGTATCCCAATTCGACTGCGCGCGCTTCGAAAGATCGCCGAACAGGCAAAAAACCACGATCTCGCACGCGACCTTTATATCGAGGAACGCAAGGCCCAGCGCGGCGTCTATTGGCGTCAACTGTCGGCTGAGCTGAAAATGGCACCCGAAACTCTCAAAAAGAACTTAGAAGACATCAATAAGCAAAAAAAGGATGTTTGGCTGGAGTGGCGGCTCCAACTCAGGGCGCGCAATGCGCACTGGCTTGGTATCGCCGTTAAAGTTGCGCGGCTCGCGGTCCACGACTTCTGGAGCGTTGTCATGGGTGTCTATTGGGCGCTTGCCGATTATGGCCGCAGTTTTGCGCGGCTCGCCGCATGGGTTGGATTCAGCGGGTATAGCTTTTACCGGCTTTATCTTTGGATCCTTGCGGCGCTCATGGCGAAGGCAAGCCCGTCCGACATGGACAGATATAAGTAATCGGTGCGGACGCTGGCCCTTGGCAACGCAGCGCCTTTCGTCGGTCCGCTCGCCATCGAGGGCATGGAGGGCCGTGGCTCCTACGCTCGCCGCGCGCTCGCGGTGGTGGATCGCGAGGAAGGCGCGGCGGAGAATTTGGCCGCGCGTGATATTCAGCTAGAGCCCTTCTGATTTTGGCTGAATCGGTGGGGGATTCCCGAATCGGTATAATTTTGATTCAACATGTGAGCTGGAATGGAGGCCAGCTTGCATGGCGCGAGCTTTTTCTCTTGATTTGCGTGAGCGAGTTGTGGCGGC
>DASYNQ010000231.1:0-4755 GCA_036008425.1 Methylocella sp.
CGACCGCTTCGGCTACCGCTGCCACCTGCCGGGCCAGCGTCGGCAAGTCGAGTGGGGCGCCATCGTCCGTCGTCTCGCCCGCGCCGGAATAGTCCAGCGTCACCACTGTGCGGCTTCGGGCCAGCCGCTCGATGAGATCGCTTCAATGCCCGTCTCCGCCGCCGGTGCCGTTCACCAGAAGAACCGCCGGCCCCATACCCAGCACTCGGTAGGCCACGCGCGCACTGCCCACGCCCACGAAGCTACTCGTCATTATTTCCTGACTCTTCTCTAGGCGCGGGACGGTTGCCGCGCAATTCGACGCGCGGGCCTTGGATCTGCCTGACTGGCATCCCCCTTACCGTAGCGGCAACGTTGTGGCTTTTCAGCATCTTTACTTTCCCTTTTTGGTTCAGCTCGCGTGCGCGAGGTTGGATATCGATTTTATTCATTCTTCTCTCCTACGCTGTCATCAGCATTATCGCATTCGCTGTTGCAATTACTGGCGCTGGCACTTTAGCAGGACATATCGCTTTCGTCTCTAAATAGCTGGGTGGAGGCACAGGCTGGTGCCTCACTGCTCTTTTTGTGCTTGCTCACGCTGCTCAACGCGCCTTTCGACTGGGCTTCGCTCGGGCTGACGCGGGCGCTGCTGCGGCGGGGGCTCGAACGGGAGGATAGTGGCCTTATGGCTATGCGGTTGTCGACGCGCTTTTCGCCACGGGTATCACCGCTTGTCTCGCGTTCGTTATGGTGTTCTTCGTTCAGGCCTTCGACGAATTGGCCGTGCATGGAGGCGGCAAGCCCGTCCTGCCGTTGGACACCCTCTTCGACGGCATCGCCAAAAATCCGGCGGCGCCGGAATATTGGTGGGCCTATGCGCTTCTGCTCTCGTCGATGATCCCGAGCGTCGTAAATCTCGCCATCGGCGGCATGGCCTTCACGCGCGGGATCCCGTGGCTGGGGCGGCTTCTCCTGCAATGGCTGCCCGAAGGCAAAGCCGTGCCGGAATATAAGCGGCAGCTCACGGCCATAGGTTTGACGGTTCAGATGTTCCCGGGCACAGGCCTCGGCATCGCGGCGCAGGCGTTCCTCGCCTGGGGCCTCATTTTCCATCTCATGCCATGGATTGGCCTCGACCTGCTCGTCATAGCCCGCGCGGTTGCCACTTTTGACTTACCCGCGCGGGTGGGACAGCTTTTCGCAGGCCTCTTAGCGCTCAAGTAGCAGTCAAGTCTCGCCTTTCTTGCACTTTTCGCGGAACTCCTTGCGCGCCTTGCCGTGCAGGCCTTGCGCGGTGGCCTTATCCGAACATTCCTTGGCCTTGGCGGACATCGGGGCCTTCTTCGCCTTTGGCGCCTCGGGGGCGGCAGGAGCCGCTGGGGCTGCGGGCGGATTCGCCTGCATTTGCGCATAACCGGCTGCGCTGAAAGAAAGAACAAAAGCGCCGGCGATCATCAAGCGGACAAGAGTTTTCATAAAAGCCATCCTTGGGATTTTTGTGTTTGCATGCCGGGCGAGCTTAACCTTCCGCGAAAATTTATCCAAGCCGGAAATGCTGCGGTTACGCAAAAAGCGGCAAAAATTCACTTTACATATAAATATATCTGCATATTGTTCCCTAGGACAAACGCTTGCAGGAACCCCATGCCCGACCACATCCCTTTCGATGCCATTCTCACGGCCGCGACGGCGGCCGGCGATGCCACCCGTTTGCGCTCGCTCGCCCTTCTCGCCGAAGCCGAACTCACGGTCAGCGAGCTCGTGACAATTCTCGGCCAATCGCAGCCGCGCATTTCACGCCATTTGAAACTCCTCGTCGAAGCCGGACTTATCGAACGCCATCGCGAGGGCGCCTGGGTCTTTTTTCGAATCGCGCAGACGGGACCGGTGGCCGGTTTGGCCCGCGACCTCGTGGCAAAGCTCGCGCCGGACGACGCGCGTCTCACGGCCGACCGCGCGCGGCTCGGCGAGGTCCGCCAAACCCGCGCGGACCTTGCGGCCCGCTATTTCGCCACCCATGCGGCAAACTGGGACGAGCTACGCGCCATGCATGTTCCGGAAGAACGCGTCGAGGCCGCGATCCGCAAGGCGATCGGCAAGGGGCCGGTCCATGCGCTGCTCGATCTTGGCACCGGTACCGGCCGGATGCTCGAAATCCTGGGGCCGCTAGCCGCGCGGGCGGTCGGCGTCGATCAATCGCCGCACATGCTGAGCGTCGCGCGCGTGCGCATCGAACGCGCGGGTTTGCGCCATGTGCAATTGCGCCAAGGCGATATTTACGCGATGCCTGTCGAGCCGGATTTTCATGATCTCGTCGTCATGCATCAGGTCCTGCATTATCTCGACGACCCCCTGCGGGCCATTCGCGAGGCCGCGCGCGCCTTGCGGCCGGGCGGCCGCCTCCTCATCGTCGATTTCGCGCCGCACGGGGAGGAGACTTTGCGCGCGGCGCACGCGCACCGGCGGCTTGGCTTCGCGGCCGGGGAAGTCGCGGGATTCATGGCCGCGGCCGGACTGGATTTGATCGCCAAGGACGATCTTGCGCCAGGCGCGGGCGAGGCCAACAAGCTCACCGTGTCCCTGTGGCTCGGCCGCGACCGCCGGGTGATCGTCGATCCTCTCCCTTTAACCGCGCGAGAGGTCGCATGAACGAAAACCGGTCCTGTAGTTTTCCCCGAGCGAGCCGCACCGTCTGCCCCGATATCTCGGTCTCCTTCGAGTTTTTTCCCCCGGCGAGCGAGACGATGGAGTCGACCCTGTGGGAGTCGATCAAGCGTCTGGCGCCGCTTGGGCCAAGTTTTGTCTCGGTCACCTATGGCGCCGGAGGGTCGACGCGCGAGCGCACCCATGCGACGGTCGCGCGGATCGTGAACGAGACGTCGGTGAAGCCCGCCGCGCATCTGACCTGCGTCGCGGCCGCGCGCGAAGAGATCGACACCATTGTCCGCGACTATTGGGACATCGGCGTCCGCCACATCGTCGCACTGCGCGGTGATCCGCAAGATGGACCGGGGGCGAAATTTTGCCCGCATCCCAACGGCTATGCGAATTCGGCCGCGCTCGTTGCTGGAATCAGACAGGTGGCCGATTTCGAAATCTCGGTGGCCACCTATCCGGAAGGCCACCCCGAGAGTATCTCGGCCGACACCGATATCGACGTCTTGAAAGCCAAGATCGATGCCGGCGCGAGCCGCGCGATCACCCAGTTCTTTTTCGAAAACGAAATCTATTTGCGTTTTCTCGATAAAGTGCAGGCTCGGGGACTCGATATTCCGATTACGCCGGGTATCGTCCCCGTGCAAAGTTTCCAGCAGACGGCGAAGTTCGCCAGGCGGGCCGGAGCTGCGATCCCGCAATGGCTTGCCGATCGTTTCGAAGGGCTCGACGACGATCCGCAAACGCGGAAACTCGTCGCCGCGACGGTCGCCGCCGAACAGGTTCTCGATCTCGTCGATCATGGTGTCAGGGATTTTCATTTCTACACGATGAACCGCGCCGACCTTGTCTATGCGATCTGCCATCTCTTAGGGCTCCGGCCGAAACTCGAACAAGAGGCCGCTTGATGACGCGAAGGCTTACAGGAGACGAAACCCGCGCTGCTCTTCAATTCGCCGCCCGCGAAAGAATTTTGGTGCTCGACGGCGCCATGGGCACGATGATTCAGCAACACAAGTTCGGCGAAGCCGAGTTTCGCGGCGCGCGCTTTGCGGATTGGCCGCGCGATCTTCGCGGAAATAACGATCTCTTGAGCCTCACCCAGTCGAACGCGATCAAAGCCATTCATCTCGCCTATTTCGAAGCCGGCGCCGACATCGTCGAGACGAATACATTCAATTCGACACGGATCTCTCAAGCCGATTACGGCATGGAGGCGCTTGTCGCCGAATTGAATTTTACCGCGGCGCGGCTCGCTCGCGAAGCGGCCGACGAGGCGCAACGCAAGGACGGCAAGCGCCGCTTCGTCGCCGGTGCGTTGGGGCCGACCAATCGCACTGCCTCGATTTCTCCCGACGTCAATAATCCGGGCTTTCGCGCGGTGAGCTTCGACGATTTGCGGCAGGCCTATGCCGAGGCGGCAGTCGCGTTGACCGAAGCCGGCGCGGATATTTTGATCGTCGAGACGATCTTCGACACCTTGAACGCGAAGGCGGCGCTTTCCGCCATCGATGGCGTTTTCGATGCGAGGGGAGAGAGGGTGCCGGTCATGATTTCCGGCACGATCACCGATTTGTCCGGCCGCACGCTGTCCGGTCAAACGCCGGCCGCGTTTTGGTACGCGTTGCGTCATGCGGAACCCTTGACGATCGGCCTCAATTGCGCGCTTGGCGCCCGCGAGATGCGCGCTCATCTCGTCGAGCTTTCCCGGATCGCGGATACCCTCATCTGCGCCTATCCCAACGCCGGTCTGCCAAATGAGTTCGGACTTTACGACGAGAGCCCCGAATATATGGCCTCTCTCATAGGCGAATTCGCGGAAGCCGGTCTCGTCAATATCGTTGGCGGCTGCTGCGGCACGACGCCCGCGCATATTCAGGCGATCGTCGCGCGCGTCAAAGGCCTGGCCCCCCGGAAGGTGCCGAAAATCGAGCCGTTGCTACGATTGTCCGGGTTGGAACCGTTTGTGCTCGCGTCAGAGATTTCGTTTGTCAACATCGGCGAGCGCACCAATGTCACCGGCTCCGCCAAATTCCGCAAATTGATCAAGGAAGGCGATTTCGCCGCCGCGCTTGATGTCGCGCGCGATCAAGTGGCGATGGGCGCGCAGATCATCGA
>DASYNQ010000232.1:0-4290 GCA_036008425.1 Methylocella sp.
ACCTCGTCGAGCGCTTCTTCAATAAACTCAAGCATTTTCGAGCCATCGCCACACGCTACGACAAACTCGCCAGAAATTTTCTCGCCGCAGTCCAGTTGGCTTCCGCTATCGTCTTGCTCAACTGAACACAGGCCCTAGGATATCCCCAAACATTTTGGTACGATTGAGCCGGGCACATACACTGCCCGCCCCGGCAGCCCGCGTCAGATATGGGTGCTGTTGCCGCGCAAGGACGGAGATCCCTGGCGTGAAGCGCATCCTGCCCGCGCGAAAAAAGCGCAAGAAACGTGACGCGACAATGCGCGTCGGCGCCGGCGGGGTTGAACTCGTCAAGCGCGGCGCCTCGCGCTACGCTTTCAGCGATCCCTATCATATCGCGATCGAACTGAGCTGGAAGGAATTCGCGCTCGCCTTCGTTGGATTGGAACTCG
The DNA here is from genome assembly GCA_036008425.1 of Methylocella sp. Taxonomy (GTDB): domain Bacteria; phylum Pseudomonadota; class Alphaproteobacteria; order Rhizobiales; family Beijerinckiaceae; genus Methylocapsa. The sequence continues at coordinate 432 of DASYNQ010000232.1, forward strand.
GGATCAATGTCGTCTTCGCGTTGCTTTACCACGCGAGGCCAGGCTGCGTTGCCAATATGCGGCCTGGCTCGTTCTCCGACGCCTTTTTTTTCAGCATCGAGACGCTGGCGACTGTGGGCTACGGAACCATGGCTCCGGCGACGCTCTATGGCCACATTGTTTCGGCGATCGAAATCGTCTGCGGCATGGTCTTCACCGCGATCATGACCGGTCTTTTGTTCGTCCGTTTTTCGAAACCGAGACCGCGAATACTCTATGCCGATCAGGCTGTCGTCACGAGCTATAATGGCTCGCCGACCTTGATGGTGCGCGTCGCCAATGGGCGCATGACCTTGCTGACCAATGCCACGGCGCAGCTGGGAGTGCTGTTGTTCGAAGAAAGCGCGGAAGGCCATTCGCTGCGCCGTTTGCACGACCTCGCGCTGTCGAACACCCGTCTCTCTCTGTTCGCGTTGACCTGGACCGTGATGCACGTCATCGACGAAAAAAGTCCGCTCGCCGGCTACGACGCCGAGCGGTTCGAGGAGGACGACGCGCGACTGTTTCTGAGCATCGAGGCACGCGACAACACAATCGGCGCGCTTGTTCATGACATGCGCATTTATACCGCCGTCGATGTCTTGTTCGGTATGCACTACGCCGAAGCGGTCACGGTCGACGATCAAAGGCGGCCGGTCGCCGATCTCGCCCGTTTGAGCCTAGTCGAGCCGGACGACGCCGCTTCGTGAGCCGGCATTCACTCGGGCGCGTTCTCGATCGGATCGTAACGCTTCACGTCGAAGCCGAAGAGATCGAACGCGCGCCGCATGTGCTCCGGCAAAGGTGCGGTGACGTCGAGCGTGCCGCCAGCGGGATGCGGCAGGATCAGGCGGCGCGCCAAAAGATGCAGCTTGCGTTCGACCGCGTCCGGTATCGTTCGCAGCGGGTCATTGCGGCGCGGATCGTTGCCGGGCATGGCGCCATATTTGGGATCGCCGATGACCGGATGACCGATCGCCTCGGCATGAGCGCGCAGCTGGTGGGTGCGCCCGGTGATAGGTTTGAGCGAAAGCCAGGCCAGCCGCGGCGCGATTTTATCGACAATCGCGTAATAGGTCACCGAATGGCGGGCATCCTCGTCGCCATGCCGGGCGACCCGCATCTTTTCAAGTTTTCCGCGCCCCTCTTCCTCGCGGCGTGCAGGCCGGGCCTGGCCCATGCCCCCACCTTTTGCCAGATAAAGGGAGATGCGGCCTTGCGCCGGCTTCGGCACGCCTTCAACAAGAGCCCAATAGATTTTTCTCGCCTGCCGCGAGCGAAAAATTTCGCCGAGATCGGCCGCGATGCTTCGCGTCTTCGCGACGAGCAAGACACCCGAGGTATCGCGATCGAGCCTGTGCACCAACACGGGCCGGCCGCCACGCTCGTTCGGCATCGAGGCGAGCATCCCATCGATATGACGCGTCGTTCCCGAGCCGCCCTGCACCGCTAGTCCGAAAGGCTTGTCGAGCACCAGGAGATCGCGGTCCTCGTAAAGGATCATGTCTTGGAGCGCGCGCAAATCCGTTGGCGAAATCTCCCGTGCCGGCGCCACCGGCGCATCGAGCTTAAACGGCGGAACGCGCACGCGTTGGCCCTCCGCGAGCCGCGTCGCGGCCTTCACCCGGGCGCCGTCGACGCGCACCTCGCCGGTGCGCACGATCTTGTTCAGGTGCGAAAGAGAAAGCGTTGGCATGCGGCGCTTGAACCAGCGGTCGAGGCGCATCCCTTCCTCGTCCTCGCCGACCTCGAACGTTTTAACGCTCACGGGGCACCACCTAGACGATAATACTATTTTGTTTAACCCAAATCATGGTCTAAAATCTCTTTATTTTAGCATCGTCATCGTTCGCGAAACCTTGTTCTGCCGCCGGAAATAATACTCTAGACGGCCCGCAGATCGACCGCGTTGGGTCCCTTACCCTTCTTGTTCGCCTCGATTTCATAGCTCACGCGCTGCCCTTTGTTCAAGGATTGCAGGCCCGCGCGCTCGACCGCTGTGATATGCACGAAAATATCGCGTCCACCGTCGTCCGGTTTTATAAAGCCATAACCCTTGTCCGCGTTAAAGAATTTCACGGTTCCTTGCTGCGACATGGGACGCATTCCTTCCAATCGTTTTTGCCTCTTCCGGCAGGGCCGCCGCGATGCTCGCCTCTCGCCTTGCCGGTTCGACTTCGCGGAGAAGCGAATCCGATTCCAAGAAAGTGGGGCAGCCGCGAGCTTTGGCAAGCGGCCTCATCCCTCGCTCGGCCATTCGATCATAAGACCGAAACTTTGCGTTGGCGTCCGTGCCGGCCGGTGTTTCTCGAAGTCTCACAAGATGGGCGGCACCGAGATTTCCCGCACGCGGCAGCCTTGCCGGCTGACCTCCGGGCAGGCGTGAAAATCGCGCAGATCCTTGGAAAAGCAAATCCTCACCTCTTGCAGGACGGCGCTTGTGCAGGCGACACCCAGCATGCCCGGCCGCAGCCGGGAGTTGGCGGCGATGAATGCGCGCGCGATATCGATCGGCGTCCAGGCCTGTTTCTCCTTGGCGGCGACAAACGGCGCGGGAATGACAATTGAATCGCGTGCACGCCGCACATCGGCGAAATAGTCGGTGGGACTTTTCCCGGAGCAGGTGCCGTGCTTCTGCCATTCGTGCCGGGCAAGTCCCTCATTGGGATAAAGTCCTTGCGTACTTTGCAGCGCTATGCGCGACGGGAACCGGGCGGCGGGCCCGCAGTCCGACGGATAGCCATGTTCATACTGAGGCCACAGTCCATGCACGACAAAGCCGAGATTAGCGCCAGCATTGCATTGGCCGCGCGCCCTCGTGCTCGCGGGCGTCTCGCAAAAGCCCGAAGACCAGGAGAGCGAAAGAACGTAAAAATCGAAATCTCCGGGCGTACTCGCGGCGCCGCGCAACGCTTGGACTCGTTGCGGCAAGAAAGGCGCCGGGCCGGTGCAGCGATCCGGCCCGCAAAAAGCGGCCAGCGGCGCGGCCAGCGAGGGACAAACCCACGCGAGCGAGGCAATGGCAACAAGGGCTCGCAAAAAACCAGCCGGATTGCTCGACGGCAGCCTAACCAACATTATCGCCAATCTCGCTCATGGCCGCGCCATTTTGCAATTGGGCGCATAGGCATCGTTCCGGTCGAGTCCGCCGACGCACCACTCGACGCCGAAACCGAAGCCTATGATGCCAAGATCCTCGTTGATCGAATAGAAAACCTGACGCGATTTTTCGTCGTTTAAGTAAGCGCGCGCGCTGCAATAGCGGCGGGGGATGTAATCCTCGCCATTCGTTTTATAGCCGATTTCCTTGACTTTTTCAAAGCCCAGGATCTCAAGGCCGGTATTCCAGAACTCGGCTTCGCGATCATAAAAGCGCCCCTGTATCCTCTCGAAAACGGCGGGATCGTCGCAGGCGGGCAACACACCGTCGTAGGGACTATACCGCCGCTCCGCCGGAACCAGGGGGCGCGCGGCGGCGGGCCCAACGGACGCGCCGGCGGTGGCAAGCACCGCCGCGCAAACGGTCAAAACACTCAGCGCAAAAGGCAAGCTTGAAATTTGTCTTATCATGACCGGCAATACCTCGATCCGTCCATTTGCAGGCGTTTCGCGAAACGCCGCTTGTCAGCCGCGATTATAGACGTCGTGGAGCCGGACAATATCGTCTTCGCCTAGGTAGGAGCCGGTCTGAACCTCGATTAATTCGAGGTCGATCCGGCCGGGGTTCGCCATGCGATGCACGCAACCTATCGGCAAATAGATCGACTCGTTCTCGTGCACAAGATGGATCTCGTTGGCGCGGGTGACCTCGGCTGTTCCCTTGACGACGACCCAGTGCTCG
>DASYNQ010000233.1:0-9742 GCA_036008425.1 Methylocella sp.
CAAGTGGCTGCGGATGTCGGGTCTCGTCTGCCTCCTGCCGCATGGGTACGAAGGCCAGGGGCCGGAACATTCCTCGGCGCGGCTCGAACGCTTTCTCCAGTTGTGCGCCGAGGACAATATGCAGGTGGCGAATTGCACGACGCCCGCCAATTATTTTCACATCTTGCGGCGTCAATTGAAGCGCGACATCCGCAAACCGCTAATCCTGATGACGCCAAAATCGCTCTTGCGCCACAAGCGCGCCGTCTCGAAGCTCGACGAGTTTGCTATCGGCGCCTCCTTCCATCGGCTTTTGCCGGATGATGCGGAACAGGCGCCCTTCGGGACGATCGCCTTGGTGGAAGATACCAGGATGCGCCGGGTGGTCTTATGTTCCGGGAAAGTCTATTACGATCTTCTCGGCGAGCGCGAAAAGCGCGGCATCAACGACATCTATCTTCTGCGTGTCGAGCAGCTTTATCCTTTCCCTCTGAAAGCGTTAGTCTCGGCGATGGCACGATTCAAAGGTGCGGAAATTTTCTGGTGCCAGGAAGAGCCGAAGAACATGGGCGCCTGGAGCTTCGTCGACCCTTATCTTGAATGGGTGCTTTCCCAGGCGGGGGGCAAAAGCAAGCGGCCGCTTTATGCGGGCAGACCCGCGGCGGCCTCCACCGCGACCGGGCTCATGTCGAAGCATTTGACCCAACTCACAGCCCTCATGGACGACGTCTTCGCGGCTTGAACGGCAGGGCATTTCTTTTTCGATTTGTTGCACTCCAGAGAAAGCCGGATGGCTTTGGGCGGGACATATGGCAACTGAAATCCGCGTGCCGGCGTTGGGCGAATCGGTCACTGAGGCAACAGTCGGACGGTGGTTCAAGAAGGCCGGCGAGCCGGTGAAGGCGGACGAACCAATCGTCGAACTTGAAACCGACAAGGTAACGCTCGAAGTCAACGCGCCGGCGCCCGGGGTCCTGGCTGAAATCGTCGTCAAGGATGGCGAGACGGTTAGCGCCGGGGCTTTGCTCGGCCAGATCGGGGACGCCGCGTCCGCCGCGCCTCCCAAGGCCGAAGCCAAGCCGGGTCCGCGGCCAATGGCCCCTCCCGCGTCCGCCCTGGCTCCAGCACCAGCCACGCTTTCCCCGCTAGCAATGGCCGCCTCGCCCGCCGCGGCAAAAATCGCCGCCGATCACGGCCTCGATCCGGCCGCCGTGGAGGGGTCCGGCAAACGCGGTCAGGTCCTTAAGGGCGATGTTCTCGATTATGTCGCACCCCCCCCGGCCCTTGCCCCCGCTGCGCCGCCACCGTCTCCGGCGCCCGCCTCAGAGGAGGAGCGCGAGGAGCGCGTGCCGATGACGCGGCTGCGCCAGACTATCGCGCGGCGGCTCAAGGACGCGCAGAATACCGCCGCCATGCTGACGACCTTCAACGAGGCCGACATGACCGAAGTCATGGCCCTGCGCGCCCGTTACAAGGACGCATTCGAACAGAAGCACGGCGTAAAACTCGGCTTCATGGGTTTTTTCGCGAAGGCGTGCGCTGGCGCGCTAAGGGAGGTGCCCTCCGTCAACGCCGAGATCGACGGCGCCGATATCATCTACAAAAATTACTATCACCTCGGCGTCGCCGTCGGCACGGACAAGGGTCTCGTCGTGCCGGTCGTGCGCGATTGCGATAGGCTCGACCTCGCCGGCATCGAGAAGACAATCGCCGATCTTGGCAAGCGCGCGCGGGCGGGCGAACTCAAAATCGAGGAGATGCAGGGCGGAACCTTCACCATCACCAACGGCGGGGTCTATGGCTCGCTGATGTCGACGCCGATCCTCAATGTGCCGCAATCGGGCATTTTGGGGATGCACAAAATTCAAGAGCGGCCGGTGGCGGTTGCGGGCAAGATCGAGGTCCGGCCGATGATGTATCTCGCGCTCACTTACGATCACCGCATCGTCGATGGCAAGGAGGCGGTGACTTTTCTGGTCCGGGTCAAGGAAGCGCTGGAGGACCCCGCGCGGCTGATGCTGGATCTTTAGGGCGGGAACCAGTCAACAAGCGCGGCTGCTGCGAATTGTTCGTGCAGGCCCGGCCCGACTCCGCGAATCGAGAATCAGCATGACCTACGATCTCATTGTCATCGGAACCGGCCCTGGCGGCTATGTCTGCGCAATCAGGGCGGCGCAGCTCGGCCTCAAGGTCGCGGTCGTGGAAAAACGCAAGACGCATGGCGGAACCTGCCTCAACATCGGATGCATTCCTTCGAAGGCGCTGCTCCATGCTTCGGATAAATTCGCCGAGGCCGCGCACGAGCTTGCCGCCTTCGGTGTCATCACCGGCAAGCCGAAGCTCGATCTTGCGGCGATGATGAAACATAAGGACGAGACGGTCGCCGCCAATGTCAACGGTGTCGGCTTTCTGTTGAAGAAGCACAAGATCGACGCTTTTTTCGGGCTCGGCACGATCGCGGCGCCGGGCGCAATCGACGTGAAGGCAAACGACGGATCAACCCAAAGGCTTGAGACGAAGAATATCGTCATCGCCACGGGCTCGGATGCCGCGTGGCTTCCAGGCATCGAGATCGACGAAAAAACCATCGTTTCCTCGACCGGCGCGCTTTCGCTCGAAACGGTGCCGCAAAAACTTCTTATTGTGGGGGCGGGCATCGTTGGCCTCGAACTCGGCTCGGTCTGGAGCCGCCTTGGCGCGGAAGTGACCGTCGTCGAATATTTGGACCGCGTTTTGCCAGGGTTCGACGGCGAAGTTGGAAAACAGTTTCGGCGCATGCTGGAGAAACAAGGTTTTCATTTCCATCTCGGCCATAAGGTGGCAGGGATCGGCAAAACGGAATCGGGATTGCAAGTCAGCATCGAGCCTTCGGACGGGGGCGATGCTTCGGTGCTCGCCGCCGATGCCGTGCTAGTTGCGGTCGGAAGGCGCCCCGTCACTGAAGGGTTGGGCTTGGACGCTCTCGGCGTCGCGCTGGACCGTGGCCGCGTCGTGATCGACGACCGTTTCGCGACCAACATCGCGGGGATCTACGCCATCGGCGATGTCGTGCGCGGCCCCATGCTCGCCCATAAGGCCGAAGATGAAGGGATCGGGGTTGCCGAGATTCTCGCGGGCCAACATGGCCATGTGAACTACGAGGCGATTGCCTCTGTTGTCTACACCATGCCGGAGATAGCCTCCGTTGGCGCGACCGAGGAAGAACTTCAAGCCAAGGGTGTTGCCTACAGAACCGGAAAATTCCCTTTCACCGCGAACGGCCGCGCGCGGGCGATGCGGCGAACGGAGGGCTTTGTGAAGATCCTCGCCGACGCGGCGTCCGACCGCGTGTTGGGCGTTCACATCATCGGCGCCGCGGCAGGCGAACTCATTGCGGAAGCTTGCGTGCTGATCGAGTTCGGCGGCTCCGCGGAGGATTTGGCCAGAACCTGCCACGCGCATCCGACGCTGTCCGAAGCCGTCCGCGAAGCGGCGCTCGCGGTGGATAAAAGGGCGATCCATATTTAACGCCACCTCGTCCTTGCGGCAGTGTTGTCGCGCGGTTTGTCCAGTGTCGCGGGTCGATCGTACCAAATTGCTTCGCGTGAAACATTTCGGTACGATCGACGGGCGAGAAAAAAATTCAAACTTTTTCAAATACGGATTGCGTGCAGATGCTACAAATTGCGGGCGACGGCGGCGGCTTACATTATGGGTAAAGAGGTGGTGCGGCGGGATCAATTCGATTCGGCGCAAGATTGAATTGTGCTCTTGGCGGCTTCCTTGAGCCAATATTCGTTTGCCTTCAACACTTCGACCTCGCGAAAGGCCGAGGGCGATTGAGTGAGCAGAGGGGAGGGCATATTGCGGACATAAGTGTCGAAGAAGGCGAGGAGATAGGCATCGCGTATCGCCTTGACTCGATATGGGTTCGTGAGCAACCACGACTTGGAAAAGCGGCGCTTGAAGATCTCATCGGAAAGATTTTCATGGAAAGATTCGAGAATACGGAACCCGAAGCCGCCGGGGCGATTTGCGAGCCGCACTTCTTCGCGTAGATCGCAAGTGGTCAGCACTGCCTCAAACCGCTTGTTAGGGGACTGCAGTTGGCGCGGCGCCGGAAAGACAGCTTTCTCGGTGAGGATAACCAAGTAAGGCTTATCGAGAGCCCCAACTGCCGCGCGGCCGAACAGCCAGCCGTCGAGATTTGCCACGGCAACGACGCGCGGGTCAAAGGTGCCGGCCTCCGCCGCCGTGGACCCCCCAATGGAAAAGCCAAAGAATCCAATCCGGTCGAATTGGATCCGTGCGCGCCAGTCCGCGTTGGCGCAAGCTTTGAGCCGGTCGAGCGCCGTTAATGCCTTTTCGGCTTGGCGGCGGACTTTGCGATCGCCGATCCGCAAAGTGGTTTTGAATGCCTCGGCGGACGAAAAGTCGAAAGTCAAGGGTTGCCAGTCGTCCGTAGCGGTCGGCGAGCGCGGATCGCGATCTATGTCGTCAATGCCCATCACAACATATCCATGGCTCGCAAGCTCCGCCGCAGTCGAGGCGTTGTCGTCCTTTGCGCCGCCATTCCATGGCGCGTAGAGGAGAATGGGAAGTTGTGACCGAGTATCAGATAGGCGACGGTCATCCATTGAACAGGCAACCGGCGTCGCTGATTCGGACAACAAGTCTGTTGCCGGAAGGTTCGCCGCCGCAGGATACCAGATTTGCACAAAGATCGTTGGGTCATTTGCCGCTGAAGCCAGGAGAGCGGCGTTGACGGCCGTAACCTCAAATGGGCCGGACGTTGCCGTTGGTGCCCGGGGGATCACGAAATGTCGCAAGGCCGTCAAAATACGGGGCACCGATGGGACGAAGAGCAGGCCGCCGATCCCAAATCCAGCTGCTAATGCAACACGGATGCATGCGCGCGTTGGCCGCATCGAACGATACTGTACAATGATTATAACGATGGCCGTCAGAATGATCAGAGCGCCGATTATCCAACCATATCGGTCGCGCCAGTGATCGAAACTCATATCCGATATCCTCGCGATTACTTCGCGGGGCGGCGGCCCCGTCCCTCGGGTCGGGGTCAACCTCTCTTGAGAGCTTTGCGATCAATCATCGCTCAAAATAATAAAGCGGATCCATAAAGTGTCTCTTACCTTTTTCGACATTTGCCATAGCTTGGCGTTTCCGCGCAAGCGCGTTGTTTCAGCTTTCTAAAAATTAGCCGATGCGGGTGGAATGAATGGTGTATATTGGTTAAGCTCGTGAGGTTTCACGCCGGACCATTTGGTCGCACTCCGCATCCACTTGGTCGAGCAGAGACCGCAGATGTTCGGCGGTCCGGTCCGCCCCCTCATCCTGGAACATATCCAAGTGGCCGCCGGGGACCCGGTGAACGACGAGTCTGCCCTTGACGAGATCGGACCATGCCATCTTCGGGTCCGCAAAACGGGTCACGATTTCGTCGCTCTGCAACACCACCACGTTGCCAACCGATACGGATGCCCGGTAGCGGCCTCGCGCTTCTTCGAGATAGCGCGTGAACCATCGGTTGGCCCAGTCATCCTTTCCCAGCTTTGCCCGGCTGACGAGGTGCAGCGCGGCGGCCAAGTCGATAATCCTGCTCTGGCGTACCAGCCTGTAAGACACAAGAAACGCCGCCACCGACTGCTTACCGGTTAAAACAAGTCCGCATTTATGCTTAACGGAGTGCAAGTGGTAGGAGCAGTTGAACAGAAAACGCCGGATGAACGGAAGGCGCCTGATATAGCCTGGCGCCCAGGTGTCGGCCATCACGACCAGTGGTACTGACTCTCCGGCCTGTCTCAATTGCTGCGCCGCTTCATAGGCGATGACTCCCGCTACACAAAGTCCAAATAGAATATAGGGACCGTGCGGCTGCGCCTCGCGGATAAGGCGCACATAATCGGCCGCGATCTCATTCATGTCGCGGGGGGGCAATGAACGAGGAATGCTGGGATCAACCAGCTGAACGCCAAGAAACGGCCGCTCCGTTCCAATCCTTCGCGCGAGACTGTAATAGCTCATCGTATTTTCGATGGCGACAATTGGCGTCTTGTCGCCGAGCGGTTGAATCTGGACGATGCTCCAAGGTTCCAGCGGCGTTTCGATCCTGGACACATGGGCTGCGAACTCTCGCACGGTCGGCGCCTGGAAAAGGGTCATGACATTAATTTTGACGGCAAAGGTGCTCGCGACTTTGGCCATGAGCCGCATGGCCATCAAGGAATGGCCGCCGAGCTCGAAGAAATTCGACGTGGGGCCGATTTCCGGAACTCGAAGGACATCCCGCCAGATCGCCATCATCCGTATTTCGGCATCGGTCGGCTCGACGATAGGAGGCGCGCTTGGCGGCGGGCGCGACGCGTCGATCGCGGCGAAACCGTCGATGGATCTGGGTGGCGCGATTCTGTCTCGAACTGGCGGAACAAGCGAGGACAATCTCGCATCGGGATTGGAAATAGCGTACTCGAAAGCTGCCATAAGGAATCGATGCAGCCGCTCGGCCGTTTGTCTTTCGAATAAGTCTGGCTTGTACTCCATCGCTATCCGCCAGCCTTGCGGCCAATGGACCATGTAAAAATTAAAATCATAGAGCGCACCGGTGGACAGCGAGGGGAGGGCATTCAGGTAGAAGCCGCCGTAGTCTTTATGATCCATGAGATCACGCAGGACGGTGAAATTGATGGAGATGAGCGGCGTGCGCCCGGGATCGCGCCGAGGATTGAGAACCTCGACCAGCTTGTGGAAGGGCATCCGTTGGTGGATTAGCGCCTCCTGAACCGTTCCGTTCGTCCGTGCCAGGAATTCCGTGAAGGTCGGATCGCCGGAAGCATCGAACCTCATCACGAGATTGTTGAGGAAGACGCCGATCAAGTTCTCGATGTCCACTTCGTCGCGTCCGCCGATCTGAGTTCCGAAAACCACGTCCTTCTCGCCAGTGTAGCGGTGCAGCATCGCCCCGATCACGGCACAACCAAAGGCGAACGGCGTCAAATTGTGTTGGCGCGCCGCGTCCTCCAGCTTGTTCCCAAGCGTCGGCGGCAGGCTGGCGGCGAGGATTTCGCCTTGATGGGTCGGCTCGGCCGGGCGCTCATGGTCCGGAACAATCTCGAAATAGGGCGCTTCCGCCAATTTGTTTTTCCAATAGGCGATCTCCGCCTCGAAGCCGGCACTGGCGAAATATTCCTTCTGCCAGAGGCAATAGTCGCCGTATTGCAGCGGCAGCTCGGGCAGAACGTAGGCGCGGTTGGCCTCCAGCGCCTCGGCGATCGTGCCAAATTCATGGGCGAGGAGGCGGATGCACCAGCCGTCGAAGGTGATCTCATGGGTGGTCACCAGTAAAAATCCATGATCGGCGGACAGGCGCAGCAAGGTCACCCGGATCAGCGGCAACTGTCCAATGTCGATCGGCACGTGCGCCTCGCGGCGGCCCAACGCCATGGCTTCATCGAGCCGCTTTTCCTCGGGAAAAACCGTCAGATCGACAACGGACAAATGGAAGTCGAGGCGGCCGGCTACTTCTTGCACGAGTTCGCCGTCCTTATCGATGAACCTCGTGCGCAGGATCTCGTGCCGGTCGATGATTGTTTGAAAGGCTTGCTCGATCGTCGGAGCATTGAATCGCCCCTTGAGCTCCCACCGCAGGGCGATGTTGAGAACCGAGCTTCCAGGGCTTAGTGCATGGATGAACCAGCATCGCTGCTGCGACGACGAGCAGGGAAATAACAGTTCTTCTATTGGCTTCGTCTCCGGATCGGGCAAGTGATGAACGCCTTCCATTGTCATCTCGATTGTCCTCTCGACGCACCCGCGCGGCGCCTGAAACTTTGCAGCGAGGGCGCCGCATTGCTTGCCGCGCGCATCGATCCCTCCGGCTGGTCATTCGCGGCCCGCGCCAATTCGGCGATAGTCGGATGCCGCATCAGTTGTGCCGCACCGAGGCCGAGGCCCTGGCCCCGCGTCCGCGCCGCGATGCGGAACAGGTCGATGGAATCCGCCCCGAGCGCGAAGAGGTTGTCGTGAATGCCAATCTCGCCAATTTGCAGAACTTCTCCCCAAATAGCGGCGAGCTTGGCCTCGAGCGGTGTCCGGGGTGTCGCAATCACCCGCTCCGGTAACGCGTGCGCGGGATCGGGTCGCGGCAGCGCCTTGCGGTCGATCTTGCCGTTTTGGGTGCGGGGCAGCGCGTCGAGACGCAAAATCTGCGCGGGGACCATGTAATCCGGCAATTCCTCGCGCAATTTGGTTCGCAGCCCGCTCAAGCTCTCGACGGTGCCTTCGGGCGCCGCGACATAGCCGACTAGGTCATCGGCGTGCAAAACGGCGGCTGTTTCCGAGCGACCGGAAACGCGCCGCAGCGCATCTTCGACATCGCCGAGTTCGATCCGGAAACCACGCAATTTGATTTGGCTATCGGCGCGTCCGAGCAGTTCGAAGCGACCGTTGGCGAGATAGCGGGCGCGATCGCCGGTGCGATACAGGCGCCCGTTAGGGCCGCTAGAAAACGGATTTTCCGTGAACCTTTGCTGGGTGAGCGCTTGATTTTTATGATATCCCCGCGCGAGTCCGGCGCCGGCGATGCAAAGCTCCCCAGCGACTCCGATTGCGGCCGTATTTCCCGCCGCGTCAAGGATATACATACCTGTGTTCGCGATCGGCCGGCCGAAATCGATAGCGCCGCCGTTTTGCCGTTCCGCCAGCGACCAGATCGTCGTTTCGGTCGGTCCATACATATTCCATAGTTCGCCCGCTCCGAGATCCTGGGCGAGTTTCTGGTCGAGCGCCTCGCCCCCGCACAGGACTTTGAGCCCCTTCGGAGCGAGCCTCGCTTCCAGCAATACCCGCCATAGGGCCGGGGTGGCCTGCATAATCGTTGTCGAGGTGCGGGTAATCAGCGCGGCCAGGGAAAACGGGTCCATGACGTCGGCCCGGCTCGCGATCACGAGCTCGGCGCCGGCCGTCAACGGCAAGAAGATTTCAAGAGCAGCAATGTCGAAGCATGGCGTCGTCACGGCGAGAAAGACATCGGCGGCGCTAATGCCGGGCGATTGCTGCATCGCGGTCAGGAGGTTCACGACCGAGCGATGTTCGATATCGATGCCCTTTGGCCGGCCCGTCGAACCGGAGGTGAAGATGCGATAAGCGAGATCGGTTGGGCGGACGCGCGGAAGAGGGGGCAGTTGTTCTTCAGCCGAGTCCGCGCCGGCTTCTCCAATGCCGATGCAAACTGGGATCGCCGCTTTGATATCGCCTTCGAGCGTTGCCGAAGTCAAAGCGATCTTAACATCGGCCTCGGAAACGATCGCGTGGATGCGCGCGGGCGGATAGATCGGATCGAGTGGAACATAGGCGCCGCCCGCCTTGAGGACGGCGAGCATGGCGACGGCCAGCTCCGCCGAGCGGTCGAGATAAATCGCGACCGGCGTTTCGCGTGCGACCCCGGCGGCAATCAACCGCCACGCGACACGATCTGCGCGCATGATAAGTTCGCGATAGGTGATGGCGCTATCTTCGAAGCGAACCGCGACGGCGTCCGGAGTAGCCGCCGCCTGCAAATCGATCAATTCGTGAATGGCGAGTTCCGGGATGGGATAATCCGGCCCCGCCAAGGCGGCGTGCAGCCCGTTCTCCTCCGCCTGGGTCAGGATCCGCAACCGCAGGGGCGCCTGATTCATATCGCCGGCGATGGCTTCGAGCAGCGCCCGGTAATGCCCGATCCAGCGCGCGATGGTCGCCTTGTCGAACAAGTCCGTGCTGTAATCGC
>DASYNQ010000234.1:0-3558 GCA_036008425.1 Methylocella sp.
CCATGTCTTCGTGCATCTTTCGCTGCGCATTCATGCCGGTTTCACCTCCGGCGACATGCTCCAGGTTTCGGGCGATCAGGTGGTGTTGGGAACAGAGCACGCTTTCAACCGGGTGATGAAAACCGGCCGGGGGATCAAGCCGCGCGCGGTGCGGCCCTATCGGCACCCATTGGGGGAGATTTGGCCGCCGGAAAATTTCGACCGTCGCGTGCTGGAAACGATTCGCTTCGTGGGCCTGACCAAGGAATGGGTCTGGTCGCCGACGTCCGGCAATTGCTTTCGCCGCGACGCGCTTTGCCTGTTTGCCGACAATCCGGCGCTGCAAAACCTGAAGACCGGCACGGATCTCTATTTTTGCATCGGAATCAACGCCGTCAGCGGTAGCATCTTGATCGACGCTCCCGTCGCGGTCTACCGCCTGCACGGCGGTAACATATATTCGCGGAGGCCCCAGTTGAACCATGTTCTTTGCTATGAGCCGGGCGGCTCCGGCGACAGCAATGCAAAAGCAAGAGCAGCCTTGGTGGATCATGTGGTCGCGCACGCCCATCGTTTTGTCGGACAACACGCCTTTATATGGATCGAGTTTCTCTGGCTGCTTTGGCGGCTTGATTGCAAAAACCCAGATCCCGACGCGCCACGTTGGGCGCGCCGTTCGCATGGGGCTGCCGCGCTCGTAAAAAATTATGATTCGATCGCTCGGCTTCTCGGCGGATTAGCAATCAAGGCTTGGCTGGCTTTGCGCTTAGTGCCGTTGAAGGTGATTTCCGGTCTGGGGAAAAATCCCGCGGAAGCGCGCACACCGCCTGCTTGAATACCGCCGCGCGGTCCCGCGCTGTCAGTGCCTGCCCGACAGGGTTAAGGGATCTTGTCATCGTTTGTCAGAAAAATTGAGTTGCATCGTTTAAGCTTGCACTGCTCTTCTCTTTATGCGCGTCTTCTCTTTATGCGCGGGAAAAAACCCCCTTCCGCTGACTGGAGGGACATCTGTCCTAACAATTTGCCGTTGCCCGCCCGGAAAGCTAGTATCGGGTGAATCGTCCCAAGGGACGCGAAAGGACATGCTCGACGTGAGTTCCATTCTTCCGTGGTGGCTGCCGCCGCTTTCGGTTCTCGCATGGGCGGTCCAGATGGCCGTCTTTCATGGCGTTGGTCTGTTATTCGAGTGGAGCGACCGGACGGAATTGCTCGCGACTTTCAAGGTGCGCGACATCGACCGGCTTGGCTATTTCGAGCTGTTGCCGCGCGTGCTCTTCAATCAAATTCTTGTCCTGCTTCCGGCCATGATTGTGTTCCAGTACTCCGGCCTGGCATTCACCGGCGCGCCGCATTTGAGCGGTTGGTATTTTCTCGCCGGATTAGTGCTATTGGGCATTGGGCACGACATTATCCAATATGTCTTCCACCGCTTTGTGCTGCATCGGCCTGGCTTGATCCGTAAGCTCGGACACAGCGTGCATCACTCGACCGGCGCGAGCAAGGCGATCAGCGCCTGCTACATGAGCCCGGCGGATTTCTTTCTTGAGATTGCCCTGCCGTATCTTGTGCCGCTGGCGCTCATTGGAGCGGGAGCCGATGTTTTGTTTCACCTTACCATCGCCAGTCTCGGCGCGGTCGGGGGCCTGTACGAACATTCGGGATATGATTTCGCGGTTCGCTTGCGGCGGCCCAATCGGCCCGATTCCAAGCCGCAACCGCTGGCTTGGCTCGCCTATCTAGTGACTAGCAAAGCGCATGGCGAGCATCATCGCCGAAGCAATGTCAGCTTCAGCGACGGTTTCGGTTCTCCGGGCATTTGCGACACGATTTTTAAGACCCGTTGGGACATGGCCGGAGCAGCCCGGAAAGCCACGGAGCCCGCAGCCTCGCGCCTGCGATCATAGTTCCGCCTGACGCCGCGGGCCTGCTACCGAGGCGGATGCGTGTCTTCGATCGTCTGGATGACTTCGAACCCTTCAAAGTCGGGATGCCCGAGCGTGAGCGGCTTGCGCTCGCCGGCCTGCTGGTGAGCGGCGCGGAATTGCCCGGATTTGGTCCAGGCGCTGAAATCTTCTTGCGTCGCCCATATGGTGTGCGATGAATAAAGCACGTGGTCCTCGCGTTCCGGGCCACGCAGCAAGTGAAAGGCGACGAAGCCCTTGACCTCGCCAAGCCGTGAGTCCCGCGTGAGCCCCACATCCTCGAAGGCTTTGCATTCTTCCTTGATGACTTTGAACCGGTTCATGGCGATGAACATTTTGGTCTTCTCCAAGGCGGGGCGCTTTTGTGCCGATGTCCATGTTATGCGAAAAGTTGCGGCGTTAGTCCTGCTGGCGTCTTTCGTCGCTATAGTGCCGCGAGGCGCGGCAGCGCTGGCTAGTGAGCCCCGCGCGACGGCAGTATTCCCGATTGAGCTGTGGGATACCAGCGGGGAAGGTACAAAGCCAGGCCAGGCGGAGCGGCTAAAGCTTGCCACGAATAAGCTTACCGAGCTTATCGAGCACACTGGCCGCTACCGCAGCGTCGATCTTTCCCGTTTCGCAGCACGAATTGCGGCGACAGAACCGCGTTACAATTGCAACGAATGTTGGCGCGACGTTGCGCGTGACGCCGGTGCTGAGCTGGCGGTCCTCGCGGTTGTGCATAAGGTCTCGACCTTGATCTCCTCCGTCGATCTTTATGTCGCCGATCTCGCGACGGGCAAATATATTGCTCATGTCGATGCTCAGTTCCGCGGCGACGACGACAGGGCCTATGTCCGGGCTTTCGAGTTTCTCGTCAACGAGCGCCTGAACCGCAAATGACCGTTTCCCGCCGGGATGGGAAGAGCGTTGCTGGCCACGTTCAAGGTTCGAAACCGTCAAAAATAATCTGATCCGCCCAAAGTCTTCCACGTACGAGAGCTTCCCGCGAGCGCACCGTCCAGGTCATGACCGGCATACCAATTCCGTTGCGGCAAAGCATCGGCACGGCATGCGGCAAATCGGCAAGATTCCAAGATAGAAAATCCGGCCGCGCGAGCGGAAAGTCCCTGAGATCCGCGAAGCTTGCGCGCCATTCTTGCGGCAGACCGGCCCATTCCTCGCCGGTATCGTAGCGCGCTTGCGCGACAAGGCCCAGCGGGCACACGGCGCCCGCGCCACGCAGATGGACGAGGACTGCCGGATCGAAGCTTTTGAGGCATACTGGCCCCGCATAGGCAGCCACGGCAGCCATCCCCCGATCGGCAAGGCGCATGTCGCCGTCGTAACGGCTTTTGATCTCTACGATGACAGGAGTGCGGCCGTCGATGCGAACGAGAAAATCCGGCAGCGAAACGATCCTTTGATCGCAGTCCTTATAGGTCAGCTGGCCGAGCTCATCGGCGCGGAATACATCGACGCGGCCTTCCGCCCGCATCAAACGGTCGAGGGTAAAATCGTGGAACACCACGGCTTCGCCATCTTTTGTGCGCTGAATATCGCACTCGATCGCGTAGTTCTTGGCGATCGCCGCGGCGGCGGCGGCGGGAGTATTTTCGACCAATCCGGATTGTTTGGAATGAAGACCCCGGTGCGCGATCGGCCGCGCCGTCAGCCA
>DASYNQ010000235.1:0-4866 GCA_036008425.1 Methylocella sp.
TTGCGCAACGAGGCCGAGGCCTATGCCAACCGGGTTGTTCCCGAGGCACGGGGCAAGGCCGCGGCAATTGTCCAGGAGGCGGAAGGCTACAAGCTCCAAACCGTCGCACAGGCAACCGGTCAGGTTTCCCGCTTCAACCAAGTCTATGCGCAATATAAGAAAGCGCCCGAGGTGACGCGCGAAAGACTCTATCTCGAGACCATGGAACGTGTTCTCGCCGGCACGGACAAGATCATACTCGATCAGAGCGGCGGGCAAGGCCAAGGGGTGGTGCCCTATTTGCCGCTTGGGGCCCTGACGCCTCGGGCGGGCGAAGGAGACCGCAAGTGAAGGGTGCAGCGACGTTCGGCGCGATCGCCGCCATCATCGTCATCCTAGCCGTCGCGCTGGCCTCGGTGTTCACCGTGGATCAGACCGAGCAGGCCCTTGTCTTGCGTTTCGGCGAGCCGGTCGCCGGGCGCGGTCTCATCACCACGCCGGGGCTTCATTTCAAATATCCCTTTATCGAAAGCGTTGTTTTCCTCGACAATCGCATCCTGGTTGTCGAGGCGCCGAAGCAGGAGGTGCTCGCGTCCGACAATAACAGGCTCGACGTCGATTCCTTCCTGCGCTATCGAATCATCGATCCGCTCAAATTCTATCAGACGGTTGGCTCGCCCGAGCGAGCTAACGCTCAGCTGGGCTTCATTTTGAACTCGGCGGTGCGCCGCGTGCTCAGCGAGGCGGACATGACCCAAATCGTTCGCGAAAATCGCGCCAATCTCATGGTCAAGATTCGCGAGCAGGTGAACCAGGAAGGCGGCCGTCTCGGCATCGCCGCCGTCGATGTGAGAATCCGCCGCGCCGATCTACCCCGGCAGATTTCGGAAAAAGTTTTTAGCCGGATGCAAAGCGAGCGGGCGCGCGAGGCGGCGGAATATCGCGCCAAAGGCTCCGAAATCGCGCAAACCACGAGGGCCAAGGCCGACCGCGACGTGGTGGTGCTGCTCGGCAACGCCCAGCAACAAGCCGACCAGACGCGAGGCGCAGGCGACGCGGAACGAAATCGCATTTTCGCCGAGGCCTACGGCAAGGATCCTGATTTTTTCGCCTTCTACCGGTCGATGCAAGCCTATGAAACCGGATTGAAAGGCGGCGACACACGCATGGTCGTCAGCCCGAAATCGGACTTCTTCCGCTTCTTCGGCACGCCCAATGGACCGCCGGCCGCGCCCGTTGCGCCCACCACCAGCCGCTGATGGCGTTTGATCCTGACAGGATCGAAATTGGACCGAAAAATCCCGTGCGTCCGCGATCCGGCATTTTTTTACCCTGATTCGTCCGCTTGGTGCGACGTTGGGCGACCTGCTTACCAAAACGCATCAGAAGGGCGGCCTCGATCTGGGTACAATCGGATCTTCGTTAGTCCTCGCATGTTCCCTTATCGGTCGCATTCTGGTGACAAACAGACACCGGCCGGACGAAAAGGCCCAGACGATGATCGACCTTTATTGTTGGACCACGCCCAATGGACACAAAATCACGCTCTTCCTGGAAGAGGCCGGACTCCCCTACACGATTCATCCGGTCAATCTAAGCCGGGGGGACCAGTTCAAGCCGGAATTTCTGGCGATTTCGCCCAATAACCGCATTCCGGCAATCGTTGACAAAGATCCTAGCGACAGTGGCGCGCCGGTGTCCGTCTTCGAATCGGGCGCGATCCTCGTCTATCTCGCCGAGAAAACCGGGAGATTTCTTCCCCAGGATTTGCGCGGCCGGCTGGAGGCGCTCGAATGGCTCTTCTGGCAGGTCGGCGGCCTTGGTCCTATGGCTGGCCAGAACCATCATTTCAAGCAATACGCGCCCGAAAAGCTTGACTATGCGATCGAACGCTATGTGAACGAAACCAACCGTCTCTATGGCGTCCTCAATAAACGCCTAGCGGATCGCGCCTTCGTGGCGAGGAATTATTCGATCGCGGACATGGCGGCCTATCCTTGGATTGTCCCGCACGAAAACCAAGGCCAGAGGCTCGACGATTTTTTGCATCTGAAGCGTTGGTTCGAGGCGATAGAAGCGCGGCCCGCGACGCGGCGCGCCTATGCCATCGCGGCCGAAATCAATACGACGCCAATCGCCGGCGATGAGGAGTCGCGCAAAATCCTGTTCTCGCAGACAGCGGCGAATGTGAAATAAGGTTTCTCCGCCACGTCGCGGCAACAAGCCTTTGGGTACCTTTATTTCGTTAAATTGCCGGCTTATATCAACGTCATAAGGCTCGCCTTGGCCAACGCGCGCTGCGAAGGGGGGAAACGCTTCGCTGTGAGCCGCACGGGCCCACAGTGGAGACGGGACGGAATGTCGGGACATAGCCAGTTCAAAAACATTATGCACAAGAAGGGCAAGCAGGATGCGATCCGCTCCAAGCTGTTTTCCAAGCTCGCCCGCGAAATTACTGTTGCCGCGAAATTGGGGCTGCCCGATCCGGGCATGAACGCGCGACTGCGCGCCGCCGTCTTGGCCGCCCGCGCGGAAAACATGCCGAAGGACAATATCGAGCGCGCCATCAAGAAGGCCTCTGCCGCCGACGCCGAGACATACGACGAAGTTCGTTATGAAGGCTATGCGCCGGGCGGCGTCGCCGTCATCGTCGAGGCGCTGACCGGCAATCGTAACCGGACGGCAGGCGAGGTGCGCTCTTATTTCACCAAGTCCGGCGGCTCGCTCGCCGAGACCGGCGCGGTCTCCTTCCTGTTCGATCATGTCGGCGTTGTCGAGTTTTCGGCGAAGGCCGCTTCGGAAGAGGTCATGATGGAGGCGGCGATCGAAGCCGGAGCCGAAGATGTCCAATCGAGCGAGGACGGCCACGAGGTCTTCACCGCGCTCGATAGCCTTCGCGAAGTCGCGCAAGTGCTCGAGTCGAAATTCGGCGAGCCGCGCAAGGCGAGCCTAATTTGGAAGCCGCAAAATACGATCAGCGTCGACGACGATGCCGGCGAAAAGATCCTGCGCCTCGTCGGCATGCTCGAAGACAATGACGACGTGCAAAACGTCTATGCCAATTTTGAAGTTTCCGACGCACTCGTGGCGAAATTCGCCGGTACATAACGATCGTCTGGAGTGCGGCGCTCCGGCTGGGCAGTTACGGCATCCCTATTCCCTATCACGCCGTGACTTTTTCCGGGATCGTGTCCTCCGGAAGGCCGCTTTTCGCCGGCCCTTCTTCGGGCGCGGCCTCGGCGACGACGCCTGCCGCGCGAATGATCGCGGTGCCGATTTCATTGATTTTGTGCCGCAAAATTTCATTTTCCTCGCGTTGCATGAGGGCCGCGTCGACGTCATGCGGAGGCAGCGTGGCCCGCAGCGCGGCCAGCTCCTGCGCGAGCCCGGCGCACGTCTTGCGGGCCGCATCAAGCGCATCCTGCGAGGCCGCATGGGCGCTACGCAGCCGTTCGATTTTTTCGAGATAGCCACTCTCGACCGCACGCGCCGTTTCGGCTTGCAGCATGCGGTGCCGGATCAAGTCCTTTTCCCGTTTGACAGCGGCTTCCAAAGCCTCTTCGCGATCCGCGACCCTGGCCGCCGCGGTTTTGACAGTGACTTGGTCGGCTTGACGCTGAAGCCGCAGCGTCGAAAGCTCCCCTTCGAGAAGCTCGACCTTGCTGATTTGCGCCGCAAGCGCTTGGCCCTGCCGCGCCATACTGGCCTCAAGTGCCGTCAAAGCTTCCTGCTGCTTGGCGGCGAGCGCTTGCGCCTCCTCGAAACTGGCCGCGAGCACGGTGATTTGAACCTCTTTGCGCGCAATGAGTCCGCTTGTGTCGTAACATTCCTTTGCGGTGGCGGCGCGTTCGGCCGAAGTCTCCGCCAAGGCACGTTGAAGCGCGGCGAGCTCGGCACCGCGTTGGCTATCTTGCTGGGAAAGAGCGAGCAAATCGGCGTCTTGACCGGCGATGATCGCCGCGCGGCGTCCGAGTTCAGTCATGTCGGCCGCATGAACGAGGTTGAGGGCTTCGGCCTTTTGCTCGAGCCGCCGGCATTCGACCGCGAACTCGGCCCGCAACAGATCGCGCCCGGCGAGGATTTCCTCGGGGGAAAGCGGAAGCTGCATTTCGAGCCGCCGTGTGGACAATCTTATGGCGCGCCGCCAAAACGCCGGAGCGGCCGCGAGAGCGATAAGGCCCGCGGCCAAAAACCCAAGCGCGAAGACCATTGCCTGTTCAATCACATCCCGCCGGGCTCCGTCTGGACAAAAGGACTCCCGCGATCCCTTTACGACAAATTTATCCGCTCCCCAAATTCTCCGCGGACCGGGAATGATTGCCGTCTTGTCCTTGGCGGGAATGACGGGTACGCTCGCGATTGATGATTTCTAAGGCATAATTCCAATAAGGTCGGGTTTTTTGGAGAAGATTATGCGACAAATCAAAGGGATACAGATCAAAGAGATACATGAACCATAGCGTAGCTGGGCGGGGGATGGTTGTCGGCGATGTCGGTGCGGACGTTGCCGCGCAACAAAGAAATCTTGCCGGTGGTTTCTTGGGCCCAACATATTTCTGGGGGCCAAGCGAGTAATCCGGTGTTCGCCGGATGACGCTTTGATTTGACCGCATTTGCCGGGATTCAGCTATAATAATCAGCATACTATGGGCGCGCGCGCCGTCCTTACTCGAAGGGGAGGAACCGCCACGCGCGCCGGATCAAGCCGCGGCGCACGCGGGCGTTGCCGGATTTAGCCAGTCCCTTCCCGCCGTCCTTGTATTAGCGATTCCCTGTAGAGTTTGCCTGTTCTGTGAAGAACGTCCGGTCCGGGTGGCCGGACGCCGAAGGCCGGAGCGCCTCATCCGTAGCCTGGTGGGCTGTGGCTCGGCAAGATCGCTCCTGAGC
>DASYNQ010000236.1:0-4316 GCA_036008425.1 Methylocella sp.
GGCGCGGAAGGCGCGGCGGTGGTTGTAAACTATGCGCGCGATCATAAAGGCGCGGAACGGGTGGTGCGCGAGATCACCGGTAAAGGTGGACGCGCCATTGCCGTGCAAGGCGACGTGGCGCAGAGGTCCGACGCGCAGCGCCTCGTCGCGGAGGCGAAAAAAGCCTTCGGACGCCTTGATGTTCTCGTGAACAACGCGGGCGTCTTCACGTTTGCGCCCTTCGAGCAGTTCAGCGAGCAAGAATTTCACCGTCAGTTCAACACGAATGTGCTTGGCATGTTCCTCATGATCGAAGCCGCTTTGCCGGCCTTCGGGGCGGAAGGCGGCAGCATAATCAACATCGGATCGGAGACCATTGTCACTGCCAACCCGACCCTTTCGATCTACGTGGCATCTTCTTGAAGGCGGGAAAGCCGTCGACGTGCTTAATGTCGACATCGATCACATACAGGTCGCTGTCGACGCCGGTCTTAATGCCGATCAGCGCATTGGGATGTTCTTTCCACCAGGCTTCGATCTGCGTCGGATCGGTGGACGCTTCCTTGAACCCGCTCTTGGGGAACGGCTTTTTATCCACTTTGCAGGGGAACACCGGCAGACCGCGCCGGGCATAGCCGAGCGCGGCGGCCATCAGGTCGGCGCTCGCCGCCGACTGAGGGTTCATTGTCGGGGCTCGCGCGGCCGGATCCATAGGATGCCGCGGCCGTATTCATCACTGAAGAACCGCAGGATTTCGTTGATCGCGACCCGGTGCTCGCGGAGGGCCTGGCAAAGGGGCTCGCGGATATCGGGCGGCATTTCCCGCGGCATGCTCACCTCGATGCTGGTTTCCCCCCGCGCCCGCAGCCAAAAGTCGGCCTCGAACGCCGCATCCAGGGCGAATATGGCTTCTTGATTTTTGTCGGGGGTGCTCATGGCGCGACCCCGCTTGCAAACGAGTCGGCGCCGAATCGCCCCTTGCTTCGCGCGAGGCGACTAGCTATATCCGACATCGTTGAACCTTTCCTTTGTCCGAGGGAAGCTACAGGCGGGCCGCCACATCCGAGGGGATCGGCGGCCCTTTCTTTCGACTAAAAAGAACATTCACTCGCCGGCGCTTCTTATCGATCTCGATCACCGTGCTAAGGTTGCTCGGAAACGAATCAGCACGTCCCTCAATGCTGGCTCGCAGCCGATCGAGCATGGTCCTTAGACCGTCATCCACCGAAGTTCCTGGCGGTAACTGCGGGCCAAAACTGACGCCCATCTTTCGCAACTGCCGGCCGAGTTCAGCGCAGCGTTTGATGAAACGGCGAGATTTCGCGGGTGTCGTCTTCCATTGCGAACCGGTCATTTCGGCACCACCACATTGCTGGCGGCTTCGCGCGCCGCCGGGTGCGGGGCGCTTGCGCGTAATCGGCCACATATTTTTGTTCGCCGCGCGCACAGCATCTATTCCGCCGCCTCGACCGGCGTCAGGACAAGAGCTTCGAGGGATGCGGTATGAAGCAGCGTCGCGCCGCCGAGCTTCGTGTATTTCAGCTCGCCCGAACGCATGAAATCGTAAAGCCGGTTTCTGCCGACGTTGTAGATAACCTCCGCATCGTGAACGTGCATGACCGGACAGCTCCGGAGCAATGCGACGCGTGCGGGATCTAGGGGAATGCGCTTCTTGCTCATATGCATGGACCCTTATCTTCGATCCACACACAATGGGGATAGGCATATTTAGAAGCAAACGACGGTCTATTAGACGGTCTTTTTTTTTTCGACGCTCTATTAGACGGTCGTTTTTTCTTCCATGCGGGGCGGCTGTAGAGCACACGCAACGTAAGGGGTTTGCGCTTCAAAGCCTCCAATTCCGCGTTTATCTTGCGAAGCGCCGATGTTCCGCTAATCCCTGGGCGGCAATGCTCCGTGATAAGCGCATCGATGGCCGCGAACCCCTTCTTCTGATCCCTGATGGCGCGAGCCTTTGCGGCGCTGCTATTTCTCGCCCGGTCCCGCAACGTCTGGAACCGTGGACTAAGAGCGCTGATAATCTCGATGAAGGTATAAACCGCCCGCTTATCCTTGAGCGCCCAAGGGTCTGGTTTGGCGGCAATCTCCCGAACGGGTGCCAAATGCCGCTCCAGCAAGGCGCGATCCTCCAGCGTCAGGCTTTCCTTGGTGTCTATCAGGCCCGCAAGCAGGTTTTCCGCGCGCCGGATGTAGTAGGCCAGCCCATGAGGGTCAGGGGACTTCGCAGCCTCGGCGCGCCAAAGAGGTTCTAGAGGGTCTTCGGGGCTCACGACGTAACCGGCCGCTCTGGCCTGACGTTCGGGTGTTTTTCCCTCAGGGCATTGTACCGTTCGGCCACGTGCCTCTGCCACGCAAGGCGTTTTTGTTCTTGCGCTGCGCGCCCCTTGGCGCCCTTCATTTTCAGGTACGCGCTTTCGACGTCCTCGGGCCGGACGGTGTGGGACGTTCCGGTGGCAGCGGCTTTCGCAGCGCCAACGCCTCTGACCGTGGCCTTACCGGTTGCGGTTCCTGCCGCACTGGCCCGTTTGCCGCGGCCGCCCGCTTTGGTGGTTTGATCGTCGTCGTTCATCGCGCACGCTCGCGATGCACCCGCAAAGAAGCACACGGAAGCCGGGAGGTGCGCCCCGGTTTGTCGGCCCGTCGGCCTATCCGTGTGCGGTTGAATTTAACCTTTGCGCGTCATCGAAACAACATTGCCGGGCGCCGTAGCCAGGCTAAATGCTCCCCACGCATCCATCAACGCGCGCCGCTTTTCGAGCGCATCGCTGCGGCGATAGGCTTGCTCCGCCTTGTCGCCGACAGTGTGAGCCAGCGCTGCCTCGGCAAGCTCGCGCGGAAAGTGCGTCTCATCGCCCACGAAATCGCGGAACGCCGACCGGAAGCCGTGCGGCGTCGCGTCCACCTGCATCCGGCGCAAAAGCATTGCGAGCGCCATATTCGAAAGCGGCTTGCCGCGCTTCAATCCTGGAAAGACGAATTCGCCGAGACGCACTTCGCCAAGCGTTTCCAAGATCTCAATCGCCGGTTTCGATAATGGAACCCGATGCTCTCGCCCGGCCTTCATGCGGAAAGCCGGAACCGTCCAAACCTTCGCATCGAGGTCGATTTCGGCCCAGCGCGCGCCAAGCACCTCGCCCGTCCGCGCCGCCGTCAAGATCAGGAACTGCAAGGCCATCGCAGCCATGTTATCCTGGCCGCTGAGCCGCTTCATGAAGGCCGGAAGGTCTTGATAGGCCATGGCCGCATGATGGCCACGTACGAGCCGCGCTAGCGGCGGGAGAAGCATTTCAAGGTGGCCGGCCCACCGGGCAGGGTTTGGCGCGCGGTCATCGATGTGCCCGGCCACGCGCGCCGAATCGATCACGGCCTCGATCCGCCCGCGAAGCCTTGAGGCGGTTTCCGGCTTTATGCTCCAAATGGGTTGCAAGACCCTGAGCACGTCTTGCGTCGATACCTCGGCGACCGGAAGCGGCCGGATCGGCGCCGCGTAAACCTTAAGGGTCATCGCCCATTGGTCGCGATGCTTTGCACTTCGCCAGCCGCGTGCCTTCGAGGCGAGCAACGCATCCGCGCATTGCCCAAAAGTCTTGCGGCCATCGCGCGTCCGCCGATCGGTGTGGCGGGCTTCCAAGGGATCGAGGTTTTGAGCCAGCAATTCCCGCATCCGGGCCGCAATTTCCCGCGCCTTAGCAAGCGAAATGGAGTGGATGCCGCCGAGGCCAGCCTCGCGTTGCCGGCCGTTCAGCTGGTAGAAAAACACCCAACGCTTTGCACCGGAGCGATCAACCCTTAGATACAGATTGCTGCCGTCGGCATGGCGGCCCGGGTTTGTCACTGTCGCGACGGCCCGCGCCGATAGCCGATTGATTTTTTTAGCCACCGTTTTTGTTCCGCCAAACCTTGCCAGCCTAGCGGTTAGCCTAGACCAAAACGGGGATTGAGGCAACCGGCTATAAACGTGAATAAACGGATTAACCGTCAAAGCATTGATTTATTATTGGAAAAATGACGGTGGCAAACACCGGTAAACATACCTTTGGCGGAGGGACCTGGATTCGAACCAGGATTAACGGAGTCAGAGTTCTTTATTGTTTATTGTTTCAGACTTCAATCCAACTCCACCACACACCCCAGCAAGCCTGGTGCACGAGTTCAGTTTTCAGAGTGCCGAAGCACTTTCCATCGGTGCATTGATGCTCCTATATCCGTCAAGTGGTTTTCGGGAGCGAAGTCAACGATTGTCGGGCGCCACATAAATAGCCGAAGATCTCACGGGCGATGAAGCGCTTGAGACAGCGGATGATCTCCATTTTGCC
>DASYNQ010000237.1:0-6456 GCA_036008425.1 Methylocella sp.
AAGCGCAGCCGCGCGCAATTCCTGTGGCACGGCGACGGCATCGACGGCGCCAGCCTGCAGCGCCCGCTCGGCGCTCTGCTGCGCGCCAAAAATGATCCATTCGGCGCTTGCGCTCAAGCCGCTGAGACGCGGCAGGCGGACGGTGCCGCCGTAGCCGGGGAACAGACCGAGGGAAATCTCCGGGAAGCCGATTTTCGCGGCGCTCGACAACACCCGATAGTCGGCCGCGAGCGCGACCTCGAGCCCGCCGCCGAGCGCAAGACCATTGATCGCCGCGACCGTTGGTACGGGGAGATCGGACAGCGCGGTGATGATCTCGCTATTCGCGCCGACAAAAGCCTCAATGTCTTTTTCCGGCTGCTTAAAGACGCGAGTGAATTCGAAAATATCGGCGCCCACGATGAAATTATCCTTGGCACTGGTGATCAAGACGCCTTGGATCGCGGGCGTCGCCGCGATGGCGTCAAGAGCGCGGCGCAGTTCGCTGAATGTTAGAGCGCCGAGCTTGTTGATGGCCTCGTTGCGGCGCTCAAAACGCAGCTCGGCAAGTCCGCCGTCGTGCGTATCGACCTTGATCGTTTGACCTTCGAAAAGCATGGGGCCGACCTCGCCGTTCTTGTTGGCCCCCGCGCGTCTACGCAGTTTGCCGGATACGGGCGCACCGTAAATGATTTAAAGCGATCTCAAGGCACGGTGCCAACTTTGTCGCAACAAACCGATGGGGAAAATCAGCGGCCTTCCGTGCTAAAGCCTCATCCCGACTGTATCGAGGTCCCCGCCACGATCAACAACCATCCCGATATGTATCCCAACGTCCGCACGGAAGAAAGGCGCGACTCGAAAAAGACTTAATTGGTTGAAGACGGTATTGGTTGAAGACGGTATCGGTTGAAGACGGTATCGATTGAAGACGGTGCCGCGCATTGACCCGAAGGCGGCCGTTCACCGCGGACGGTTCCGCCGTTCAAGCTGGCGGCGAGCGACGAATCCCTGACGACGTCGAGCGGGGTGGCGCTTGCTGGCGAAGATCCGCGCACAATCGGCGTTAGCGGCGCGGCGCGATCATGAACGGCCTGGTCCTGGCCTCGCGGCAGGGCGCGTTCTTGGCCTTGCCGGGCGATCGAAAAATGGGCGCGACATTCGGCCCCGCACCCGCGCGGTCCAAAATCCCGCCCCGGGTTTGGGTGGCATCGGCAAGTTCACTACCGCCGGGAAAACTGTTAGAGTTAGGTTGCCCGCGGGCGGATAGCCAGGACCCAGAACTTGCATGGCCGCTTTGCACCGCGATCCGATGCCCTCCCGGGGTTGCATAAGCTTCACGATTTCCGCGGATGTTTTTTCGCGAGTTTTCGCCGCACGGCGAGAAAGAAAAACACAAGATGGCGCGTAGCAAGATCGCATTGATTGGAGCCGGTCAAATCGGCGGAACCCTGGCTCACCTGGCGGCGCTCAAGGAGCTTGGCGACATCGTGCTCTTCGACATCGCGGAAGGGACGCCGCAAGGCAAGGCCCTCGATCTCGCCGAATCCGGTCCGGTCAATGGGTTCAACGTAGCATTCGAAGGGGCCAATAGCTACGAAGCAATCGCCGGTGCCGGCGTCGTCGTCGTGACGGCTGGCGTACCGCGCAAGCCCGGGATGAGCCGCGACGATCTGCTCGGCATCAACCTCAAGGTCATGGAAGCGGTCAGCGCCGGCATCAAGCAATATGCGGCGGACGCATTCGTCATTTGCATTACCAATCCGCTGGACGCAATGGTTTGGGCCTTGCAGAAAGCCTCGAATCTCCCGGCGAACATGGTCGTCGGCATGGCCGGTGTTCTCGATTCGGCAAGATTCCGTTATTTCCTCTCCGAGGAACTCAAGGTCTCGGTCGAGGACGTCACCGCCTTCGTCCTCGGCGGCCACGGCGACGACATGGTGCCTTCCTTGCGCTATTCCAGCGTGGCGGGAATACCCCTGCCGGATCTTGTCAAGATGGGCTGGACAACCCAGGAAAAGCTCGACGCGATCGTTGTCCGCACCCGCCAGGGCGGCGCCGAGATCCTCGGTCTTCTGAAGACGGGATCGGCGTTTTATGCGCCGGCGGCGGCAGCGATCGCGATGGCCGAATCTTATATTAAGGACAAGCGCCGCGTGTTTCCCTGCGCGGTGAAGCTCAACGGCGAATATGGCGTCAAGGGTCTCTACGTCGGGGTCCCGGCGGTGATCGGCGCCAAGGGCGTCGAGAAAATCGTCGAGGTTACGCTCGATTCATCCGAGAAGCAGATGTTTGAAAAATCGGTCGGGTCGGTGCGCGACTTGGTCGAGGCTTGCAAGACAATCAACCCTGCGCTCGCGAACTGAATTTTCAGCCGATGAAACTCAGGTGCGCTGAGAGATCAGGCCCCTATGTCGCTTACACAAAATCCAACGCGCCGTGCCGATCCGCTGGAAATCGTGGCCCGCGAGATGTGCCTCGCCGCCGGGATAGATCCAGATTCTCGTGTGGCGAAGCCGGGAAGTCCGCGTGGAATGCCAGCATGGTGCAACTTCCGCGACGCCGCCCTCGCAGCGCGGAACGCCCGCGAGGCAGCCGATCTCGCGGCCGAGATCGTCAACCTTCGCCCGCAAGAGGATCGGTTCCAGAACAGTTCACTGACGATCTTCGGCGACCACGACCCAAACACCGTTGCCCAGATGCGGAACTGCATGGCCATCGGCAACGCGGTTAAGGGCGTCATCTGCGCCGATGGCCATCTCGGCTATGCGCAACCGGTTGGTGGCGTCATCGCCTACGAGAAGCAGATCAGCATCTCGGGCGTTGGCTTCGACATCGGTTGCGGCAACATGGCCGTCCGGCTCGATACGCCGTTTACCGGCATCGAAGATCGCGTTGCGCCGATTCTGGCCGATGTCCGCAAGGTCATTTCGTTCGGAGTCGGGCGCGTCAACGAAGAGCGGGTCGAGCATGAACTGTTTGACGACGGCGATGCGTGGCGGGAATCCGGCATGGGAGAATACCGCCAGAAAGCCGCCGCCCAACTCGGCACGGTCGGATCGGGCAACCATTACGTCGACCTGATGCGGGACGAAGCTGGCTTCATCTGGATCGGCGTGCATTTCGGGAGCCGTGGGTTAGGCCACACGAGCGCAACCCGCTACCTCAAAGCCGCCGGCGGCAAGGATGGCATGCACGTCGCGCCCGCCGTCGTGGACGACGACAGTGAGCTCGGGCGTCGTTATATCGCCGCGATGGGACTCGCGGGGCGGTATGCCTACGCCGGCCGGGAATGGGTGATCGAGCGGGTGCGCCAGATCATCGGCGGCTCAGTGACGGAAATGGTCCATAACCATCACAATTATGCGTGGAGAGAGACGCACGGCGGGCGCGATCTTTGGGTTGTCCGCAAGGGCGCGACGCCGGCGTTTCCCGGCCAGCGCGGCTTCGTCGGCGGCTCGATGGGCGATGATGCCGTGATCTTGGAAGGCGTCGAGTGCGAGGAAGCCAAGGCGGCGCTCTATTCGACCGTCCATGGCGCGGGCCGGTTGTTCGGCCGCAAGGAGGCGCTCCGCACCTTCGCCAAGCCGCAGATGGATAGCTGGTTGCAAGAGCGAGGCGTGATGCTGTCTGGCGGCGGCATCGACGAGAGCCCGATGGCCTACCGGCGGCTGCCCAAAGTGCTGGCGTGTCACGCCGCTTCGGCGAAGGTGTTGCATACCTTGAGGCCGTTCGCGGTGGCGATGGCCGGGCAAGCGGAGTTCGACCCGTGGAAGGATTGAGCGGTGAGTAAAGTATATAAGTTGTAAAAGTCTGAATTTGAGGTTTCAGTCACTGTCGCGAGAAATCGCAACGCGGCATTTATCTCATGGCGGCGAGTTTGGCGAGGCGGATCGATTCTGTCAAGGATGCGGAGCACCGGGCATTGTCCCAGTTTGAAAATCCGCTGTTTAATCGAGGCACAATGTCCGCAACCGAAGGTGCGTCGCCCTTACAAAAAGTGATGCAGCCAAGCGTAGTCACCAACGGCCGGCAGGACGAAAATCGCGAAGTTGATGAGGAATCCTAGGTTCCAGAGAATGGTGCGAAGCGTTGGACGGTTGCCGAGGTAGGCTAGGACGTAGGCGAACCGCAGGATCAGGAACGCCATAGCGAGCCCGTCTACGAGCGTCTGGGGGGCGTGGCGCATCTGGGCCAGCACCACGGCGACGGCGAAGAACGGGAATGTCTCGATCCCATTGAGATGGGCGCCTAACGCGCGCGCGCTCAGCGGGTCTACTTAAAAGGACGGATCGCGCGGTCGGGAGTTGTTGAACTCGCGATGTCGCAGCGCCTTCACCGGTGCGAGGGTCAGCAGGTAGAGGAGTACCGCACCGAGCATACACCAGTCAGCTATCGTCAAGTAGGCCTCCGTGAGACGGGCAGACTATCGCAAGGCTAGTTGAGGCGCCCGATATTTCAAACTGAGACACGACCGAGCACCGGCTTCGCCCGGCGCGAGCGCAGCTCGCGTCCTTGACAGAATCGACTCTACCTCGCCGATAATGCTCGGCCCATGAGATGAATGGCGAAATCTGACATGTCCGCTGGATCAAATTCAGGATTTTACAGGCAAAAGTTCATGCGGATCTGATAGACATGGGGCGAAATGCTCCAAGCCAGCCAGCTCCGAGCTCGGTTGCCCCGTTGAACTGGCGTGAAAACTGCTTGGTCCGCCTTAACCGCCAGGGCGACCGCCGGACAAGAGACCGTAGATGAATATCCACGAGTACCAGGCCAAGGCCGTCCTCAAGGAATTCGGCGTCCCGGTGCCGCGCGGGATACCGGTGCTGCGCGCCGCCGATGCCGCCGCCGCGGCAGAGGAGCTGGGAGGCCCAATTTGGGTCGTAAAATCCCAAATCCACGCCGGCGGGCGGGGCAAAGGCAAGTTCAACGAGAAGGAGGCCGGGGATAAAGGGGGGGTAAGAATCGCCAAATCGGTGGCCGAGGTAGAGGCCTTGGCCGGCGAAATGCTTGGACGGACCCTCGTGACGGCACAAACCAGCCCGGCGGGCAAGCAGGTGAACCGGGTTTATCTCGAGGAAGGCGCCAATATCGCCAAGGAGTTCTATCTTTCCCTCCTTGTCGATCGATCAGTGAGCCGTGTAGCTTTCGTCGTTTCGACCGAAGGCGGCATGGACATCGAGGAAGTGGCGCGTCACACGCCGGACAGGATCGCTCGTTTCACGGTCGATCCGGCGACCGGGATCATGCCGCACCACGGCCGGGCGGTCGCCAACGTGCTCGGCCTTACCGGCGGCCTCGCCAAACAGGCGGGAAAACTGACCTCGCAGCTCTATGCGGCCTTCGCCGCCAAGGATATGGCGATGCTCGAAATCAATCCGCTGATCGTCTCGGCGGAGGGCCAGCTCAAATGCCTCGACGCCAAGATCTCGTTCGACGGCAACGCGCTTTACCGGCATCCGGAGATCGCCGCCCTGCGCGACGAAACCGAGGAGAACGCCAAGGAAATCGAGGCGTCCAAACATGACTTAAATTATATCGCGCTCACCGGCACGATCGGCTGCATGGTGAATGGCGCCGGTCTTGCCATGGCGACGATGGACATTATCAAGCTTTATGGCGCGGAGCCGGCGAATTTCCTCGATGTCGGCGGCGGAGCCACCAAGGACAAGGTGGCGGAAGCGTTCAAGATCATCACCGCCGACACCCAAGTCAAAGGCATTCTGGTGAATATTTTCGGCGGGATCATGAAATGCGATGTAATCGCCGAGGGCGTCATCGCCGCGGTGAAGGAAACCGGCCTCGAAGTGCCTCTTGTCGTGCGGCTCGAAGGCACGAATGTCGAGCTCGGCAAGAAAATCATCGCGCACTCCGGCCTCAACGTCATCGCAGCGGACGACCTCGACGATGCCGCCCAGAAAATCGTCGCGGCGGCCGGAAAGGCCTGAGGCAATGGCGATCCTTGTCAACAAGGATACGAAGGTCATTTGCCAGGGTTTTACCGGCAAGAACGGCACCTTCCATTCCGAACAGGCGATCGCCTATGGCACCAGGATGGTCGGCGGCGTCTCGCCCGGCAAGGGCGGCGCGGCCCACCTTGGCCTGCCGGTCTTCGAGACCGTCGCCGAAGCGCGCGCGGCGACCGGCGCCGAGGCAAGTGTCGTCTATGTCCCGCCGCCAGGCGCGGCCGACGCGATCTGCGAAGCGATCGACGCCGAAATACCGCTGATCGTCTGCATCACCGAAGGGATTCCGGTGGCGGACATGATCAAGGTCACACGGGCGCTGTGTGGCTCGAAATCGCGGCTGATCGGGCCGAATTGTCCCGGCGTAATGACCGCCGGAGAATGCAAGATCGGCATCATGCCGGGCAATATCTTCAAACCCGGCTCGGTCGGAATTGTCTCTCGCTCGGGAACCTTGACTTACGAGGCCGTGTATCAAACAACGCGGGAAGGGCTCGGCCAGACGACC
>DASYNQ010000238.1:0-8418 GCA_036008425.1 Methylocella sp.
ACGCAGTTGCTCTTGAAGGACGATGATGTTGTTTTTGCGAAGATCGAGGATGGCGGTGTCGCGCAGGACGTTCATGTACGCGGTCGCGCCGTTTAGGAGAGTATTCTCCTCGGTGTTGCGCATGGTCTCGCGCGCCCCGAAAATATTGGACTCGGCCTGCCGCACGCCGTTCACTGTGCGGTTGCCGTTGAAGAGATTTTGGGTGACGGTGAGACCGTAATTCCAAGTGGCGGTATTGGCTCTCAGCGCGCCGATCCTCGCGGAGGTGGTGCCGGTCAAGGCGCTCGTGGAGGAGCTGCCGCTACTCGCGGAGGTCTCATCGAGATGATTTAAGCCATATTGCGCGTTTGCAGTGGCCGTCGGCCGCCACGTAGACGTTGCCCGGGGCAGATTTTCGTCGGTGGCCCGAACCCCGGCACGCTGCTGGTTCATGTCCGGGTTGCCCGCATAGGCGAGCGCCAAGGCGCCCGACATTGTTTCCGCCCGGCCGGGCGACGCACAGGGCGGCAACGCCATGACGATCAAGGCGCCCCCTATCGCCGCCAGAACCGGCCGCACGTTGAAATGGGAACGAACTAAGACGGCACGGCGCATCGAAGGAAACCAATCCCTAATTTACAGACTCGGCGCACCGGCTTTGCGCAATCGGCGCATGGGCCACCTCGTGGCCCTCCGGACGTAGCTTTCGAGGCGGCCTGCCGCCGCGAGCTTACTCGCTTAAGACGACCGACGGACCTCCGGCCCGACCATCGCAACGAAAATACCAAATCCGTCGCAAAAATGTGACACCTCGCACACACCGTTCCATTTGCGCGGAATCGGATGTAACGGCGTCCCGCTATCTCAAAAAAATGTGAATTGCGCGTCCTGCCGGAAAGCTTCGAGGACCGGGGCAGAGGCGTCAAACAAGACGCGACATCCTTTCCTGCCGTCGATCTTCTCGTAGCGCACGGCTTTGCCCGCGCGCCCGGCGGGATCGCCGGGAAGGCGCTTGAGGGCGACCAGACGCCCGCCGTCCTTCAATTGCGCAAATAGCGCCTCGAGATTGGCCTCGACGGCGCCATTGATGAAAATCAGGTCGAATGGTGCTTCCTCGGGCGCGCCTTCCGCAAGCGGGGCGAGGATGGTTTGAACCTTCGCCAAGCCGAAGGCGTCGAGATTGGACCGCAACGCATCATATAAGGAGCGCTCCGATTCGAGCGCCACGACACGCCCCGCGAGACCGGCGAGGAGCGCCGACGAATAGCCCGTTGCGGCCCCGACATCGAGCACAGCGTCGGTCGATACCACGCCGGCCCCTTGGATGAGGCGCGCGAGAACAAGCGGCGGCAAGAGCGTCCGCCGTTCTCCGCCTGGTCCGGCGGGCGTTAGTTGCAGCGCAATATCGGAGTAAGCGAGCTGCGCCAGCTCCCCAGGAAGGAAATGATCGCGTGGGACTGCCAGCATACGCGCCAAGAGCTGTTGGTCGGTTACGTCGAAAGTCCGGATCTGGCAATCGACCATGGTACGGCGCTGAAGCGCCGATCGAGACAAGCGATCCGCAATGCCGACGTCTTCGAGGCGGCTGTCCTGCATGACTTCTTGCCAAGGCCTTTGATTCGGCGGGACCTCGCGCATTCGTGCCCCCCGCAGGTCAATTTATAGATTTCTCGGGTTCCTCTGTCCATTAAAACGCCGGACATTTCCGGAGGGCGAAGAGCGCGCTTGCCGGACGCACGGGGTTTTGGCCTTGCGCCGGCCTTTCATTGCCCTCATAGCGGCGTCGCGGTACAACCCTCCGTTTTCAGCGCGAGGAGTTGGTTCATGTCCGAATCGCCAGTTGAGCATTTCGAGCACGCCGAACACGCCGAGCATGCCGCGCTTCTTGGCGATCCATTTCTCACCCAAGTATCAATCACGATTGCGATCCTTGCCGTCATCGCCGCGACCGTCGGCAGTCTCGAAACGCTCGAAACCGCGGATGCCATAGGCGACAAGAACGCCGCGGTGCTCTTGCAGAACAAAGCAACCGACACGTGGAATTTTTATCAAGCAAAAAGTATCAAGAAGAATCTTTACGCCATCGCCGCGGCAAACCCCGGGCCGGCGGCCGGCGATTTCAAAAAACAGGCGGAGAGGTACGGCGTGGACGAACAGGAGCTTTTCGACAAAGGTCAGACGCTTGAACGTCAAGCCGAGGAAAAGCTAGGGGACAGCGAACGACACGAAAACCGCCATCATATTTTGACGGTTGCCGTAACGCTTCTTCATGTGGCGATAGCGATCTCGACCATCGCAATCATCGTGCGGGGCCAGCGTTGGCCGTGGTATGCCGCCCTTGCGCTCGGCGCCATAGGAGCTACGGGCGCGGCCTACGCCTACATTGTCTAGATCGACATTCGGAACCGGACCCGAAGTTTCCGCGGCGCCGTTCTCGCGGCCGCGCGGCCGCAACAGAACCGCGCCGCCAGGCGTTACCCTTTCAGACGCTTGTTGCACTCGCTCCAATAGCCGCCACCCTTTTGGATCCATTTCAGGCCGCCATTGGCGTTGGTTGCTTTGTTCGCCTTATATTGATCGTCGCAGGTTTTCATGCGAGCCTTACCTGGCTTTTCATTGGCATAGGCCGGTGCAATGGCGGTGGGAAAGACAGCCGTGCTTGGCGCCGTGGCCGTCGCTGCCGGCGCCATCGGCTTCGTCGCGGGTTTTTTGAGCGGATTGACCGGAGGCGGCGTGACTGCCGGCGCCTCGACGACGGGAGCCGGAGCCGGAGCCGGGGGTGGCGGCGCTGGCGCCGCGACGACGGGAGCCGGAGCCGGAGGTGGCGGCGCGGCGACAACGGGCGCGGGTGCCGGGGGCTGAACTACCTCGGCCGCGGGCGGAGTTGCCACCGCCGCGGGCGGGTTCGCCTTGGTTTCGATCGTGCACCGGCTATAAAACTGCGGCCAGGCTTCGCCGTTCAATGTCCCCGCCGCCTTGGCGGCCTGGTATTTTTCACTGCAAATGTGGCGCACGTCGGGAGGCGCCGCGGCTGCAGGAGCCGCTGCGGCCGGGTTCGCCTTGGCCTCAGCCGTGCACCGGCTATAAAATTGGGGCCAAGTTTCACCGTTCAACGTGCCCGCCGCCTTGGCGGCCTGGTATTTTTCGCTGCAAAGGTGGCGTACGTCTTGGGCCCAACTGTCCCTTGACAGCAGCAAACCGAACACGGCTGAAGCCATGGCGAACCCGAACAATACGGAACGGCGAACCAACATTGGTATTCTCCTTGGAAGTCTTCATCGCGAGGCGCCCGGAGCCCCTGCGGCCACGTAGCTTTTCGAGCCTCCCGCGAAATCCGCCGCAAGTCAAATATAAACAATAGGCAAGCGCGGCGGCGAAAGTGCCCGGCCTTTTCAGCGACCGGCGGCAAACCGTGCCCGCGTAACCGGCCGCCCCGTTACCAAGCGGCCGCGATCGAGCCACCTTAGCCGCTCAGATGTCGCCTCTGGCGGCGGCGACTTCCGCCGCGAAATCCGGATCCGGCTTCTCGATTCCTTCGCCGAGGGCATAGCGCACGAAACTTTTCAAGCTGATTGGCATCCCGGCAATCTTTTCCGCCTCCTTAACGGCCTGGCCGATCGTCTTGCCCGCATGTTCGGCATGGATCGAGGGCTGATCGAGAAGACAAACTTCCTTGCAGTATGTCTTCAACCCCGACTCGACGATTTTTTCGAGCACGTGCGCGGGCTTGCCCGCGTTCTTGCCGGCGAGCACCGCTCTTTCGCGCGCCACGGCGGCCGGATCGAGGCCCGCTGAATCCAGAGCGAGCGGATTTGCCGCCGCGACATGAAGAGCGATCAAGCGTCCGAGCGGCGCCAGCGCTTGCGGATCGCCCTCCGACTCCAGGGCAACGAGAACGCCGATCTTTCCAAGGCCTTCGGATACCGCATTATGGACGTATTGGCCAATGAACCCTTGACCGACATGCACGGCGGCGGCGCGCCGCACCGTTATGTTTTCGCCGATCGTGGAGACGGCGTTGGCGATCGCGTCGCCGAGGGTCCCGCCGCCAGGATAGGCAGCGGCCTTCAAAGCCTCGACATCGGTCGTGCCGGTTTCGATGGCAACCCGCGCAATGTTCCTGGCCAGCGCCTGAAACTCCGCGTTCCTGGCAACGAAATCCGTCTCGGAATTGAGCTCGGCAATCACCCCGTCGAAGCCACGGATTAAAACGGCGACGAGTCCCTCGGCGGCGATCCGGCCGGATTTCTTGGCCGCCTTGGAAAGCCCCTTCTTGCGCAGCCAGTCAATCGCCGCTTCGATTTCGCCCCCGGTCTCGCCGAGGGCATTCTTGCAATCCATCATGCCGGCGCCGGTCTTCTCGCGAAGATCCTTCACCATCGCCGCGGTGACGTTCGCCATATCGGTTTTCCTTCATCTTCCGGCAGGCGCTTCCGGGACGGCCGACTCACCAACGTGGGGACCCGGAAAGCCTGCGAGTCACGAAATCATTCGGCTAACCCGGAAGCCGATGCGTCAGCCAGCAACGAGACCGCGCGCGAGATCGATCCAGCCGTCGCGTTCGATGCGGCCGGCAAGCTTGAGATCATGATCGATTTTGGCAGCGTTTTCCAGCGTCATGGCGGCGATCTGCCAATAATGATAAATACCGGCATCGTTGAGCTTCTTGACGATTTGAGGCCCGATGCCCGGCAATTTGGCGAGATCGTCGGGGGCGCCGCGCGGCGCGGTAAGAAGCTCGAAAACCTCGCCAGGCAAGTCATGACCGTCGCCCACCACGCCATCGCCGGCGGGCGGTTCCTCGGTGGCCGGACGTTCCATTTCGCCCAAATCGACGCGGACCGAACCTTGCGCACGCGAAATACCGTCGAGAGCCGCGCGGGCGGCGAGATCGCAGTAGAGGGCGATCGCCCGGCCGGCATCGTCGTTGCCCGGAACCGGATAGGTGATCCCGTCCGGATCGCTGTTGGTATCGAGGACCGCCACCACCGGAATGTGCAGCCGCTGGGCCTCCTTGATCGCCAATTGCTCTTTGTTGGTGTCGATCACGAAGATCAGATCCGGCGTGCCGCCCATGTCCTTAATGCCGCCGAGCGCCTTTTCGAGCTTGTCGCGTTCGCGCGATATCATCAGGCGCTCTTTCTTGGTCAGTCCGGCGGCGGCGCCACCAAGCAGTTCGTCCACCTTGCGCAGACGCTGGATCGAGGCCGAAATCGTCTTCCAATTCGTCAACATGCCGCCAAGCCAGCGCGAATTGATGTAATATTGCGCCGATCTTTTCGCGGCGTCGGCGATCGCGTCCTGGGCTTGCCGTTTGGTGCCGACGAAAAGCACCCGGCCGCCCCTCGCGACCGTTTCGGAGATCGCCTTCAAGGCCTGATGCAGCAACGGCACCGTCTGGGCAAGATCGATGATATGGATATTGTTGCGAGCCCCGAAAATGAACGGCGCCATTTTCGGGTTCCAGCGGTGCGACTGATGCCCGAAATGAGCCCCGGATTCGAGGAGACCGCGCATCGTGAATTCAGGCAAGGCCATGGTCGATTGTTCTCCGGTTAAGGCCGCCGCGGATCGTTTTGGACCTCTCCCCATTTAGTTCCTAAAGAGGAGGTGGCCACCGGGAGCGGCCCTTTAGCCAAGGGCCGCGCGTTCCGCGTGTGGAATCGAGGTGCTTATAGGGCGCACGCAGCCCGAAGGCAAGGCTCGGACGTAAGCTTCTCGATTAAGCAAGCAAACAACAAATACGTCTTGATAACGTACTTCGCTCTGCACATCTGTTTAATCTTGTGCTCCCTGAACTTGTGCTCGCCTGAATGAGTCTCCTGCGATCACCCCCTGGAGGGAATGGTGATCGCGGGTGCTGACGCGCGCGTCGCCGAGGACACCGGAAGAGGGGGTGTTTGAAGGTTTCAAGGCATGATTTGGCGGCCGGTGACACAACTGCGAAGTCCCGTTACATCAAGCAAGCAAATGAACCCACGCGATTCGAAACTTCTTCGTGATCAAGCTTATATCGGCGGCGAATGGGTCGAGGCCTCGGATAGCCGACGTTTCGACGTGACCGATCCGGCCAATGGTTCGGTCATCGCCAGCGTCGCCAATTGTACGCCGCGGGACGCCGAGACCGCGATCACGGCGGCGCAAGCGGCTTTTGCCGGCTGGCGGCATCTGCCCGGGAAGGAACGCTCGCGCCTGCTGCGCCGATGGTTCGACCTGATGACTCTGCACACGGATGAACTCGGCGAACTCCTGGCTCGCGAGCAAGGCAAACCGTTGGCCGAGGCCAAAGGCGAGATCGTCTACGGCGCCTCTTTCGTGGAGTGGTTTGCCGAGGAAGCGCGGCGCGCTTATGGCGATGTCATCCCCGCGCCGACCTCAGGCCACGAAATCCTCGTTTTGAAACAGCCGATTGGGGTTACGGCGGCGATTACGCCGTGGAATTTTCCCAACGCGATGATTACCCGCAAGATCGCCCCGGCGCTTGCCGCCGGCTGCACCTCGGTCGTCAAGCCGGCGGCGGAAACCCCGCTGTCGGCACTGGCGCTCGGCGTTCTCGCGCAGGAAGCGGGTATTCCAGAAGGCGTGCTCAATATTCTGCCCTCGACGCGGGCCGCTGAGATCGGCGTTGTCCTGACCGGTCATCGTCTCGTGCGGAAAGTTTCCTTCACGGGATCGACAGCGGTTGGCCGGATCATCATGCGCCAAAGCGCCGAGACGATCAAAAAACTGTCGCTTGAACTCGGGGGCAATGCACCGTTCATTGTTTTCGACGATGCCGATCTGGACGCGGCGGTGGCCGGAGCGATCGCATCGAAATACCGCAACAGCGGTCAGACCTGCGTCTGCGCCAATCGCTTTTACGTGCAGTCAGGAATTTACGATGTCTTCGCCGAAAAATTCGCCAAGGCGGCCGGCGCCTTGAAAGTCGGTCCCCCTTTCGAGCCCGGCGTCGAACAAGGCCCATTGATCACGCCGAAGGCTTTGGCGAAAGTCGAAGAGCTCGTCGCCGATGCGACGGCCAAGGGCGCGAGGGCCGTGCTCGGGGGTGCCCGCCATTCCCTCGGTGGCAATTTCTATGAACCAACCGTTTTGATCGATGTCCCATCCGATGCGCGTCTATTGGGCGAAGAGGTTTTCGGGCCGGTTGCGCCGCTTATTCGTTTCGAGACGGAAGAAGAAGCGATCGAACTTGCCAATGCCACCGAATACGGCCTCGCGAGCTATTTCTACGCCCGCGACCTCGGCCGGGTC
Organism: Methylocella sp.; assembly: GCA_036008425.1. Classification (GTDB taxonomy): domain Bacteria; phylum Pseudomonadota; class Alphaproteobacteria; order Rhizobiales; family Beijerinckiaceae; genus Methylocapsa. Next base: position 7,231 of record DASYNQ010000238.1, read on the forward strand.
CTTCGCGTCGCGCGCGCGATCGAAGCCGGTATCGTTGGCGTCAACGAAGGGATCATATCGACTGCTGAAGCGCCTTTCGGCGGCGTTAAGCAATCTGGTATTGGGCGTGAAGGCTCGCGTTACGGAATCGAGGAATATCTTGAGATCAAATATGTCTGCGTAGGCGGGCTCTAGTTAGACCGCAAACCCGCGATTGGCGCGCAAGGCGCCTTGGGAACGAGGTTAAATGAAATGAAACCAATGGACGTCGATGAAACCGTTCTCGCGCGGCGCGCAAAAATCATCGCCGCGCTGCGGAGCATTGTTCCCGGCGAAGGGGTCATCGAGCAAGAGACCGGCCGGCGGCCTTACGAGAGCGACGGCCTAACCGCCTACCGGGCCTTGCCCATGGTCGTCGTTTTGCCAGACAGCGTTGCGCAGGTGCGCGCCGTGCTCGCCTATTGTTACGAGCACAATGTGAAGGTGGTGCCGCGCGGCGCCGGAACCTCGCTGTCGGGCGGCGCCCTGCCGCTCGCGGACGGCGTTCTCCTTTCGATGATGAAATTCAATAAGATCAAGGAGCTCGATTTCGCCAACCGGTTCGCGATCGTCGAGCCTGGCGTCACCAATCTCGCGATCACCCGCGCGGTCGAGGCGCAAGGCTTTTATTACGCGCCCGATCCCTCCTCGCAAATCGCCTGCTCGATCGGCGGCAATGTCGCGGAAAATTCGGGCGGCGTGCATTGTCTCAAATACGGCCTCACCACCAACAATGTCCTGGGCTGCGAGATGGTGCTGATGACCGGCGAGGTCATCCGGCTCGGCGGCCGCCATCTTGATCAAGCGGGCTACGATCTCCTCGCGCTTGTCATCGGCTCGGAGGGAATGCTCGGCGTCGTGACCGAGGTCACCGTGCGGATTCTCCGGGCACCGGAATCTGCCCGAGCGTTGCTGATTGCTTTCGACTCGAGCGAATCGGCGGGGGCCTGCGTCGCCGGCGTTATCGCGGCCGGCATTATTCCGGGCGGCATGGAAATGATGGACAAACCGGCGATCGAGGCGGCGGAGGATTTTGTCCATGCCGGCTATCCGCGCGAGGCCGAGGCGCTTTTGATTGTCGAGCTCGACGGCCCCCCTGTCGAGGTCGATCATCTTGTTGGTCTCGTCGAAAAAATCGCCCTGGCGCATGGCGCCACGCAATGCCGGATT
>DASYNQ010000239.1:0-3702 GCA_036008425.1 Methylocella sp.
AAGTGACTAAAGGCGTTGATAATCTACAAGACACAGGAAACGGACAACTCAACGGGGCGACCATGGACTTTGGTTCCTTTACGACGACCCTTCAGGCCATTTTCACCGAAGGGGCTGACTATACGAAAAAGTCAGTGGAAACCCGCCTGGCCCTCGGCGAAAAACTGCTAGGCGCCAAGTCGTTCGAGACCGTGATACAGATCCAGACGGAATATGCCAAGACGGCGTACGCCGACTTCGTCGCGCAGGCGACCAAAATGGGCGAACTCCAACCTCGCCAAGGCAGCCTTCAAGCCGGCTGAACAGGCGATCGCCGCCATGCAAGGCACGAAGTAAGAGGCTATATCCCGAGCTGCGCGCACCACTTCCCGATCAAATGGACTCATTTGATCGGGAGGGCTACGCGGCTTCGCTTGGACTCCGGGCAAGCCCGGGGTCTCGCATTCTCAGCTGTTTTCCACCAGGTTCAGGACTCTCACCGGAGGCCTTAACGAGGCATGGAATTCCCGGATACGGGACACGACCTCGTTGCGGAACCGGGAACCGTTGAACACGCCGAAATGACCGACCTTGTTTTGCAGATAGTTCGCCTTCATCGATCGCGGAATGCTGATGCACAGGTCATGGGCGGCGGAGGTTTGGCCGATCCCTGAGATGTCGTCGTTTTCGCCTTCCACCGTGAGCAGCCCCACGCGGTGGATGGCGGCTAGGTCCACCAGCGCGCCGCGATGTGTCATCTCGCCTTTCGGCAGCGCGTGTTTGACAAACACGGTATCGACCGTCTGCAAATAGAATTCCGCCGGCAGGTCCATGACGGAACAGTATTCGTCATAGAATTCACGGTGTTTTCTTGCGGAATCGCCATCGCCGCTAACAAGATGATCAAAAAACTCGAAGTTCGCGGTGATGTGGCGATCGATATTCATCGCCATGAAGCCCGTAAGTTGCAGAAAGCCAGGGTAAACCTCTCGTCCGGCCCCGGGATAACCATAGGGCACGCTGCAGATGCAATTGCGCGCAAACCAAGCGCTGCCACGCTCCCGCGCCAGAAGATTAACCTTGGTCGGGCTTCGCCGCGTGTCGATCGGACCGCCCATCAGCGTCATCGAAGCCGGAACGTGCGGGCTTTCCCGCGCCTCCATAAGGGCAACGGCGGCGCTCAGCGGAACCGCCGGCTGGCAGACCCCGATCGCATGCACTTTTGCGCCGTCATGCTCCGTGCTAAGGTTTTCGCAAATCGCAATCACGTAGTCGATGTAATCGTCAAGGTCGAACCGGCCGCTCGAAAGAGGAATAGTCCGGGCATCCACCCAGTCGGTGATGTAGACCTCATAGAAGGGGAGAAACGCTTCCACCGTGCCGCGCAGCAAGGTCGCGTGATGGCCCGACATGGGCGCGACGATCAAAAGCTTTTGCCGCGGCTCGGGGGCCGCCGTCTCAAACTGCTTTTCAAAATGGAGAAGCTTGCAAAACGGCCGCTCCCAGGCCACCCGCTCGACGATTGGAACAATTTGGCCGTCAACGGCCGTCGTGGCGAGATCGAACGCTGGCTTGTCGTAACGCCTGGTCAGCCGCTCGAAAATTTTCGCCGAAGCAGCCAGATTCCGGCCCGCGGCGGTATAGGAGAGCGGATTGCCCGGATGTTCTAGCCACGTCCGCGCGGCATCCGAAACGGCCCGCGCCGGAACCAAGGCGAGATAGGCCATTTCATGCATTTCATAGGAAAATGGCGGCATTTTTCTTCAAATCCTTGCCTCGCGTCGCCGGCGGGCTAGACAAGGCGCCGGCATTTTTGGCCAAAGGCATCCCCCCGGTTGCAACGCCCACGACCATGTCGCGAGCCGTCGCCAATAGGTGTTGTTAAGCCGTCGCGCCGATGGGGGGGAAGCTGTATAAGTGCATCACGCGCCAGTATGGCATGTAAAGAATGATTTCCGGAAAATCAACGTATTTGCAGATGAAAGTTTTGTCATTCGTGGTCAAATATTATGATTGAGAAGATGTTTTTTTCGTCATTCGCGGCGATTGAACGTGCTCGCCTTGTTCCCAGACGCCCGGCGCCCGCGTTCAATTCGCCGCCGATTGACATGCTCGCCGTTCGGTCTAGTGTCACACGCACAACGGTCCCTCGCTTCGAGGGGTAAAAGGGAATGTGGTTGCGGCGCCGGCTTTCTTCGAGCCTGCGCTTCGATCCACAGCTGCCCCCGCAACTGTCAGCGGGTAGCCCTACGCCAATATGCCACTGGGACCCGGCCAACCGGATCCTGGGAAGGCGGCGCGAGGCGATGATCCGCGAGCCAGGAAACCTGCCGTTCGATCGAGCAAGGGCCGGCGGGGCGCTCCGGCCTCTATCGATGCTGGCGCGCTTGCCGCCCCAGCGAAGGGGCCCGGATTCGCCCGGCGCCCCAATCAAGCACCCGCCGACGCGCCAAAGGACCGGGTGCCGCTCATGAACCGCCTTGCCAAAATCCCGGCAACGATCGTCACCGGCTTTCTTGGCGCGGGGAAGACGACCCTCATCCGCCATCTTCTCGCAAGCGCGAAGGGCCGCCGCCTCGCCCTCGTCATCAACGAATTCGGCGACATCGGCATCGATGCGGAAATTTTAAACGGCTGCGGCGATCTCGACTGCGGCGCGGAAAGTATCATCGAACTCGCCAATGGCTGTATCTGCTGCACCGTCGCCGATGATTTTTTGCCCGCGATCGAGAAACTTCTCGCGCTCGATCCTCTTCCCGACCACATCGTCATCGAAACCTCCGGCCTCGCTTTGCCAAAGCCCTTGGTGAAGGCCTTCGATTGGCCAGCCATCCGCGCGAGCTTGACCGTCGATGGTGTGATCGCGGTTGTCGATGGCAAGGCGGTCGCCGACGGGCGTTTCGCCGACGATCCAGCCAGATTGGCGCGCCAGCGCCAAGCTGATCCTTCGATAGCCCATGATAACCCGCTCGAAGAGGTGTTCGAGGATCAAATGTTGTGCGCCGACCTCATCGTCCTCAACAAGGCCGATCTCATCGATTTGGACGAACAACGCCGCATCGCCAAAGACATCGCGGCGCGCGTCCCTCGCGCGGTAAAAATCGTATTCGCCCGCGAGGGCAAAATCGACCCCGCGATCCTGCTCGGCCTCGATGCCGCCGCCGAAGACGATCTTGCCGCGCGGCCCTCACGCCATGATGGTCCGGCCGGGCACGATCACGACGATTTCGACAGTGTCGTCATTGAGACCAGTGCAATCGACGATCCCGACGCGTTGCTGCGCCAGCTGACTGACATCGCCACACGCCACGATGTGTTGCGGATCAAGGGTTTTGTCGAGGTGCGCGGCAAGCCGGTGCGGCTTCTCGTCCAAGGCGTGGGGCAACGCTTTCAAAAAAGCTTCGACCGCCCGTGGCGCCCTGGCGAACCACGGCGCGGACGCCTCGTGATCATCGGCGAAAAAGGTCTCGACACAGTGTCGATCGCAAGGCATTTGGCGCGGGAGGAGTCCTGAGCCATGCATCTTCTGCGGACGGAACAGCGATCGCTCGACGAAGCCGAAGCGGCCGTCGATCTCGGCCAAACCCCGGCCGGCATCTTGTTTCTCTCCTTTTCCGACAGCGATCTCGGCCTCGTGGCGGCGGCCGCGGGGCGGCGCCCCGGCGGCGCCATGAGCCTGCGGCTCGCCAATCTCGGCATGCTCAAACATCCCTATTCGGTCGA
>DASYNQ010000240.1:0-4875 GCA_036008425.1 Methylocella sp.
CGGCAAAGACATCGCCCTTCTTGGCATTGCCCGACAAGGCAAGATCGAGGGTCGCCTTTCGCATGACGATCCTGCCTTCCGCGATCGCGACGCGTTCGGTCGCGGCCTTGCCTGACACATCGACCATGTGGGCTTGCCCGGCGGCGGAAAGATGCGTGAGGTCCGGCATGGCGGTGATTCGATCCTAAAGGGCGGGGGAGCGAGCAGGCAAAAATCATCCGCGCTGGGGTTTGTAACCGCGCGGGTGCGGTTCGCCGACGAGAAGCGCCCGCGCCGCCGCCGCGACGTTTTTTTGGCGCATGAGACCTTCGCCGACGAGAATAGCAGAAATGCCGTGCGCTTGCAGGCGCAGACAATCCTGATGCGTGAGGATGCCGCTTTCGCCGACGACGATCCGGTCCGGCGGGATTTTCGCGGCGAGCCGTTCGCAGACGTCGAGCGATATTTTGAAGGTTCGTAAATCGCGGTTGTTGACCCCGACAAGCCGGGTTTCCAGCGGCAACGCGCGGGCAAGCTCGGCTTCCTCGTGAACCTCGACAAGAATGTCCATGCCAAGGTCATGCGCCGCGCGGGTCAAGCCGTAGGCCTCCGTGTCGGTGACGCAGGCCATGACGATCAAAATGCAGTCCGCGCCATTCGCCCGTGCCTCATAGACTTGATAAGGATCGAACAAGAAGTCTTTGCGAAGACAAGGCAAATGCGTTGCTTGTCGTGCTTCGGAAAGATCGCTGAAACTGCCCTGAAAGGAGGGCCCGTCGGTGAGCACCGAGAGACATGCCGCCCCCCCCGATGCATAGGCGCGGGCGAGGGCAGGTGGGTCGAAATCGGCGCGGATCAGCCCTTTCGAGGGGCTCGCCTTTTTGATTTCCGCGATCAAAGCCATATGGCCGGTCTCGCGCCTGGCCTCGATCGCCTTGACGAAACCACGCGGCGGATCCTGGTCATGCGCCTTGCGCGCCAAGGTCTCGAACGGCATGCGCACCTTGGCCGCCGCGATTTCACGCCGCTTATAGGCCTCGATCGTCTTTAAGAAGTCGGTCATCGAATTCCTTTGGCGGCTGCAACGGCAACGCCGTTCGGCGGGGGCCAGGCACGGTTCGAGACCTGCACGAGTTTGGCGAGCGTATCGGCGGCAAGGCCCTCGTCGAGCGCCGCCGCCGCCAAAGCCGCGCCGTGCTTCAAATCGTCCGCCTTTCGGGCGACGACGAGAGCAACCGCCGTGTTCAAAACAGCGATGTCGCGATAGGCGTTCTTGGCGCCGCCAATCACGCCAAGAAGCGCCGCCGCGTTGGCGGCGGGATCACCTCCGGCGAGATCGGCGAGCGACGCGCGGGAAATTCCAGCATCCTCGGGCGCGATTTCAAAGGAGCGAATGTGGCCGTCCTCAAGCGCGGTGACGAAGGTGAGGCCGGTGGTCGTTGCCTCGTCGAGACCGTCGGAGCCATGCACGAGCCACACTCTCTTGGAGCCAAGATTGCGCAACACCCGCGCGAGAGGTTCGAGCCAGCCTCGTGCAAAGACGCCCAGCACCTGGAATTTGACTCCGGCCGGATTGGCGAGCGGACCGATGAGATTGAAAATGGTGGGCGTGGCGAGTTCGGCCCGGACCGGGGCGGCATAACGCATCGCCGGATGATGCGCCCGCGCCGCCATGAAGCCGATGCCCGCCTCCTTGATGCAGGCTTCGATTTCCCAGGCCGCCAGTTCCAAGCCGACGCCGAGCGCGCTTAAAACGTCGCTTGCTCCGGATTTCGACGAGGCCGCACGATTGCCGTGCTTGGCGACCGGGACGCCGCAGGCGGCGGCGATCAGCGCCGCGAGCGTCGAGATATTGCGCGTCCCATGCCCGTCGCCGCCGGTGCCAACAATGTCGATCGCCCCGGGCGGCGCCGCGACCCGCAGCATCCGTCCCCGCGAAGCGGCGACCGCGCCGGTGATTTCGGCGACCGTTTCGCCGCGCGCTCTCAGCGCCATTAGGAACCCGCCGAGCTGGGCCGGGGTGACGCTTCCCGCGAAAATAAGATCGAACGCGGCCTTTGCTTCGACCTCGGTCAGGCTCGACCCGGTCGCGACCTTGGCGATCAGCGGCTTGAACGCATCCATTTCCGGCCTTTAAAAGCTCAAACCCTCGAAATGGCGGAGCCTGAAATCTTGGTTTCCCGCTCATTGTGGTTCCATTGTGCCGCAAGGTCGAGAAAATTCTCAAAAATGCGCAAGCCATGTTCGGAGGCGATGCTTTCGGGATGAAATTGCACGCCATGCGCGGGAAGCCGCTGGTGCGACAGCCCCATGACAAGGCCATCGGACTTCGCCGTCACCGTCAAGACATCCGGCATGGTGTCGCCGCGCACGACAAGCGAATGGTAGCGCGCCGCCCGGAACGGGCCATCGAGGCCGCGAAAAACCGTTTCGCCCTGGTGTTCAATCGATGCGAGCTTGCCATGCACAGGTTTTGGCGCGCGGACGATCTCGCCGCCAAAGGCCTCGCCGATCGCCTGATGGCCGAGGCAAACCCCGAAAATTGGAATGGTGGTCGCCGCGGTCTCGATGAGTTCGAGGCAGATCCCGGCGTCGCGCGGCCGGCAAGGGCCGGGCGAGAGCACGATCGCGTCGGGCGCCGCGCGCATGATTTCGGCCACGCTCACCTTGTCGTTGCGATGCACCGTGACAGCCGCGCCGAGCCGCCCGAGACAATGCACCAGGTTCCAAGTGAAACTGTCGTAATTGTCGATCAGTGTTACGTCTGTCATGCGCGCGTTCGGTTGCTTCCCGCGTTGTTTTGGCCCCCGTCCGCCTTGAGGTCAAGATACGTGACCAAAGACCTGCTTCGTAAAGCTTGCCCGAACAAGGGGATTAACGAAAACACCGCACAGGCAAAGTGCCTGAAGCACGAATTGCGCTGGCGCCAATCATATGATAATTTTTGCCCGTTGGAAGGGGCCGCTCACATGAAACGCCTTACCTTCATGCTGCTCTTAGTTTGCGCGCCAGCCTCGGCACAAACTTGGACGCGGGCTCACGGCGGAGCAGACAACGCTGGCTTCGCAGAGGTCATTACCGGTCCTATCACGGTAGAAAGTCCGAGAGTCACGGTTTCCGGCCTAGGCATTTTCGCGGCAGAGGCCGGTCCCGTCGTCGATAAAAATGGCATCGCCTATCTCGGAGCGTTCAACGGCCAGCTGATCGCTATCGGGCCGGACGGAACGCGTTTACGCACCGCACAATTGCCTCCTGACCGCCGGATATTTACCTCTCCGATCATCGCAAGTGACGGCTCAATTTACGTGGCGGCATCAGTCGGCGTTGACCCGAGCGGCCACGACCATAGACAAATCCGGGCCTGGCTTTACCGGTTTTCCCCGCAGCTCGAACAACTGTGGGAGCGTCCCATGCCCGTCCTATATCAAGACACTGGAACGGCGGTTGCCCTCAATGCAACGGGGGAGGGTGCAACGGAAATTATCGCGGTCGCAGCCGTGGATACGCTGCGTGCCTATACCGTCAACTTGGCTGGTTTCACTCCAGACGGTGCTCTTCTTTTCAATCAGGATGTTGGAGCCGCAAATGGATTGCATGCTGGTGACTTTTGGGGTTGGCTCAAAATTCTTTGCTGGCCGTTCGCAAATGCCTGTCGCGGCGACGACCCCGTTGGAACCAGTCATTCTCCCGCCGATAGCCTGCCCTCGGGAATCCACGGCCTTCCCGTTGGCATTGCAGTGGCCCCCGGAGATGTGTTCGTCGTCACCGACGGCGTGAACGGAATTCGCGGATATCACTTCTCACCGGGTGGACTGACAAAGGTGTTCGAAAAAATTGACGCACGCACTTTGACATCGAGCGCCGCCGTGCTGCCAAACCATCGCAGCGTCTATGGAGTGACGGAGGGGCGCATCGCCTTTTCCGGTCCATCGAATGAACATGTCGCGGACATAAATCAGGACCCCGGATCTCAAGGAGATTTAAGCTGGCCCGTGGAAGCCATCCCGGCCCGGTTAGCCGACGGGCGAATCGTGACCGTCAATCGCTTCGGTTCCATTGAAGTGATTAACAACGTCGTCCCGGTAGCAAATTTCGACTCGGGTGCGGACACGATCGCAGGTGTTTCCGCGTCACGGCACGTTTTCTACCTTTCGACGGCGAGCCGATTGCTGAGTTTCGACGCCGGCTCACTCGGTCTCATTTCCACCTTTCCTCTCGCCAATGGCGGTCAATCGTCTCCCGCCATTAGCAACAATGGAAAAGTTTATGTTCTGGCGGGCGATACGCTGACGATCTTCACGGTAGGCAAATTTCTGCCGCCCATTCATGTTCCAGATGGACCTGTCGTTCTCTCGCCAGCACTGCCGCAGGCACCGGCAATCACCCCGGATCATCGTCCCCAATGATGTCTCCCGCAAGGAGTTCGAAAGGAACGAAGTGCTACTGTCCTCGCTTGGGGCACGCCGCGAAGCGGACGGCTTCCTCGGCGGCGCGGAATAGGGCTTGCGCCTTGTTGACGCTTTCGCGGTACTCATAAGCCGGGTCGGAATCATAGACGACACCTCCGCCTGCCTGAACATGCATCGTCCCGTTCTTGACGACCGCGGTGCGCAGGACAATGCACGTGTCCATCTCGCCCGCCGCGCCGAAATAGCCGATGCAGCCGCCATAGATGCCGCGCTTGTCGATCTCGAGCTCGTCGATGATTTCCATCGCCCGCACCTTTGGCGCGCCGGAAACGGTGCCGGCCGGAAACCCGGCGCACAAAGCATCGATCACATCATGGCCTCGCGCGAGCCTGCCTTCTACGTTCGAGACAATATGCATGACATGGCTGTAGCGCTCGATCGCGAATTTCTCGGTCACCTCGACCGAGCCCGTGTCGGCGACGCGCCC
>DASYNQ010000241.1:0-4135 GCA_036008425.1 Methylocella sp.
TTATCGTGGCATTTTGCGCGGCAACCGGTCCCGCGACGCGGCGGCGGGGCGCGCCCTGATCGGGCCGCAGGCGAGCGATCTTTGCGTGCGCCACGGCCCGAAACAAGTCCCGGCGGCGCAGGCCTCGACGGGAGAACAAAAGGCGCTCCTCGCCGGATTGGTTCTGGCGCACGCCCGGCTCGTGGCAACGATGAGCGGGCTGACGCCACTCGTCCTCCTGGATGAGATCGCCGCCCATTTCGATCCGGTCCGGCGCGACGCGCTCTTTGAAGCGCTCGAAACCTTGGGCGGCCAGATCTGGCTCTCCGGCGCGGACAGGGCGGCGTTCGCGACAATCGAAAAACGCGCGCTGATGTTGAAAGTGACGCCCGGGCCGGTCACATCCGGAATCCAGGGGTAGCTTGCCGGTTCCGCGAAATCGCGAAATCCGCCCCCTATTTCTCGCCGCTGGTATACTCGGACGGCGTCTATCCCTTCAAGGTTCAGGGTGTCGCGGTTTCAGACTGGGCGGCTCGCGCTTCGAGGCCGGGTGGGTGATTGATGGAGAATTTAGGAACGCCGTTAAGCTTGTCCTACCAAACGCGAAGCCATGGGAGCACCGGTTCATGTGGAGCCAATTGATCGACTTTGTGCTGCAGCAGGAGAGGGCAATCGAACTTGCCGCCGCGTTCCTTCTGGGCACCGGTAGTTGGGGGATCGTGAGCACGATCCGGGCCGCCTCTAGATTGCGGCCGCGGCGGAGTGCAACGCCACCGTCGGAGGCTGAGACCGCAACTCCGTCTCACGAGGCGCCGGCCGGCGGCGACGACGAAGCCCCCGCTCATCCCGCGCCGTTCGCTCCCGAGGTTCCTGCGGAAGATGAGGATTTGGAGCCTGAGCTCCCTGCTCTGGTGCAAGACGAAGCTTTCGAGCCAGAATCCACCGCGCGCGAAAGTGCTCCCGGCGGGCCGCCCCTTGCCGGACAAACACGGAGCTGGTGGACGCGGCTGCGCGATGGCCTGTCGCGCTCGTCCGGCTCGATCGGGGACGGCCTCGCCGCGATCCTGACCAAGCGCAAGCTCGACGCTTCGATGCTCGACGATTTGGAGGACGTGCTGATTCGCGCCGATCTCGGCGTCGCAACGGCGGCGAGGATCGCGAAAGCGATCGGCCACGGCCGCTATGACAAGGATGTCGGCGTCGAAGAGGTCAAGGCGGTCCTCGCCGCCGAAATCGAGCGCGCGCTAACCCCTTACGCCCGGCCGCTGGAGCTCGATGCCGGCAAGAAACCGTTCGTCATTCTTGTGGTCGGGGTGAACGGATCGGGCAAAACAACGACCATCGGCAAGCTCGCGGCGCGATTTTCAAGCAACGGGAATAGCGTGCTGCTTGCCGCCGGCGACACGTTCCGCGCCGCCGCGATCGAGCAATTGCGTATTTGGGGGGAGCGCATTGGGTGTTCGGTCATTGCCCGCAAACGAGGCAGCGATGCCTCGGCGTTGGCTTTCGACGCGATCAAGTCGGCGCGGGAACGTGGCGCCACGGTGATGCTGATGGACACCGCCGGGCGCCTGCAAAACCGGGCCGAGCTCATGGCCGAACTGAAAAAAATCATACGCGTCATGAAAAAGGTCGATCCCGGCGCGCCGCACGCCGTGCTTCTCGTACTCGATGCGACGGTCGGCCAAAACGCGATCAACCAGGTCGAGATTTTCGGCCGTGTCGCCGGCGTTACTGGTCTTGTCATGACCAAGCTCGACGGAACCGCGCGCGGCGGCATCCTCGTTGCGATCGCCGAGAAATTCCAGCTTCCGGTGCATTTCATCGGGGTCGGCGAAGGCGTGAACGACCTCGAAGCTTTCGAGGCGCGCGATTTTGCCCGCGCCATCGCCGGCCTGGAAGACTAAGATTTGTGACGCGCGGCAAAAAACCGGAAAGGTCAAACTGAATGAACGAAATACAGGCCGGCGCCCCCGTACCGAAGGCGACGCGAGGAAAGTTGCAATCACCTTGGCTAAAATTCGGCGTGGAAATGGGGCCGTTAATCTTGTTTTTGTTCGCGAACGCGCGGCCAAAACTCTTCGAGCCCGCGGTCGCGCCTTTCCTCCCGCCGCCGATCCTGAGCGGCCCAAACGCCGGGCTCTTCACCGCCACCCTCGTCTTGATGGCGGCGGTCGCCGTGGCCCTCGCCGTCTCGTTTGTTTCGACACGGCGGCTGCCGGCCGTGCCGCTGATGACCGCGGTACTGGTGCTCGTTTTCGGCGGGCTCACTCTTTATTTGCAGGATGCCGCCTTTATCAAGATGAAGCCGACCGTGCTCTATGCCGGCTTCGGGGTGGCGCTCATCGGCGGCCTCGCGATGAACAAGCCGGTTCTGCCGGTCATTTTTGACAATGCCATGGCCTTGACCGAGCGCGGCTGGCGGCTCCTCACTTTACGTTGGGGAGGCTTCTTTTTCGCGCTTGCGATTCTGAACGAGATCATTTGGCGCACGCAATCGAACGATGCCTGGGTCGCCTTCAAGTTCCCAGGAATTTTTATTCTGATTCTTCTTTTCTCGGGGGCTCAGGTGCCGCTTGTCACGCGCCACAAGCTGCCAGACGATGAGGCGGAAGACGCGCCGGATCATTATTGAGTTTGGCTTAATGGATCGGGCGGCCTCGCTGCCAAGACTTGGAGATGTGGCCCCGCCGGGCGGAGGACAGACCGCGCCACGCTCAGGTCCTATATTGTTGAATGCGGGTCGTGCGCAGTCCGGAAAGGCCATATTGGTCGATCGACAATTGCCAGGACAGAAATTCATCGACGGTCAATGTATAGCGGCTGCACGCCTCGTCCAGCGACAAAAGGCCGCCACGCACCGCCGCCACGACTTCGGCCTTGCGCCGGATCACCCAGCGCTTGGTCGTGGAAGGCGGCAGATCCGCGACGGTCAAGGGGCTGCCGTCGGGCCCGATGACATATTTCGTCCTGAGACGGTTTGGTTCGGCCATGTTCGAAACTCACCTACCAGACTGACTTGTTGGAGGACAAAATAGGCGAGGTGTTTTAAGATTTGCCTAAACCCAAGCTGCGCATTTGCTAATGAAATTCCATTCCAAAGCGCTTTATTATTTGGCGCGACTGCGATGTTGGGTGCTTTATGTCTCTAATTGAGACGATTGATTTGCATAACGTTAAGGAAGCGGCCTGGCGCGGCGCACGGGAGGACAAGAGGCAGGTGAATTTGCGTTTGGGATAAGGGAGGTATTAAATAAGATTGCCGCGCAATGCAGGTTCATGCTCGTGGCGACAGAGCAAGCGCCAGGTTTCGCGCTTGGGACTGCCGGATTGGCCGCTGAGATTAGCGCAGCGACGCCTAACCTGAGATACTTGCCTGCGAACCGATGTACCGGATCACTCCGGTACGCGAGAAATTCAATTTGATCGAACGATGGGCGACGGCCATGAACGAAAATCCCGCGCCGGGAGGGATCGAAGATCCCAATAGTCTCGGGTTCAATAAGCCTGCGGCGCAAACGCGGGTGGTCGTCGCGATGTCGGGCGGCGTCGACTCCTCGGTCGTGGCCGCATTGCTCAAGGAGCAAGGCTACGAGGTTATCGGCGTGACGCTGCAGCTTTACGACCATGGCGCGGCGGTTCACCGCAAAGGATCCTGTTGCGCCGGACAGGACATTCATGATGCGCGTCTCACCGCCGCCCGCCTCGGCATCCCTCACTATGTGCTTGACTACGAGGAGAGGTTCCGGCGCAAGGTCATCTCCCCGTTCGCGCGGAGTTATGCCGCGGGGCAAACGCCCATACCGTGCGTCGCCTGCAACAGCGAAATCAAATTCGCCGATCTGCTTGAAACGGCGCAAGACCTCGGCGCCGATGTCTTGGCGACCGGCCATTACGTGTCGTCCCGGCTCGAAGCCTCTGGCCATCGCGCCCTCTACCGGGCCCATGACCTTTCCCGCGATCAGAGCTATTTCCTGTTCGCGACGACCAAGGCACAACTCCAATTGTTGCGGTTTCCTCTCGGCGATATGGAAAAAACGCAAGTCCGCGCCCTCGCCCGCCGGTTCGGCCTGCTGGTCGCCGATAAAGCCGACAGCCAAGATATTTGTTTCGTGCCAACCGGCAGATACAGCGATCTCATCGAACGCTTGACGCC
>DASYNQ010000242.1:0-2103 GCA_036008425.1 Methylocella sp.
GCGTTGCGCGAGGGCGCGCCGGTGCTCAAAGCCGCGCTTGCGCGAAACGTTTATGATGGCCGCAAAAATCCGGATCGGCTCGCGCGTTATGTGGAAACGGCCAACGAAGCCTTGGCCGAGGCCTCGCTCGAGGCCTTCACCGTGGGCCCAGTTCCGTTTCCGGAGCCCGCCGCCGTTCGTTGAGCGCGGTCCGCTTCGATCGAACCTGTTTCGGGGTTTTTCCTGCGAAACCGGGTTTTCCTCGCCGGGGTTGATTTTCTAATACTCCGCAACAGGACGTGGCGATGACATCCAGCACCGTTCCCGGTCCGAAATCCCGGAAGCCCGGTCCCGGCAAGACAGGCGCCACCAAGCTTGGGCCGGGACCATTGACCCGCATGCTCGCCGTCGCGACCGTGCCGGATACCGGTCTCGACATAAGGCTTTGCGCCAACGAGACCGAATGCGCCGCGCTCGCGGAAAACTATGACCTCGTCGCGGTTCAAACGTTCGAGGCCGGTTTCCATGTCCGGAAACAAGGTCCGAAAAGGTACGAGGTCAGCGGCGTATTGCACGCGCTTGTGACGCAAACCTGCGCCGTCAGTCTCGAGCCTTTCGAGACCCTTGTGAGCGCTCCTGTTAACGTGGATTTCGCGCCCTCCCGTCAGCCTTTGGGCGAGCCCGCTAGCCGGAAAATGACGGCGGGCGCCGCGGCAACGTTTGGTGGGCCACAAGACCCCGCCGATCCGATTATCGATGGCCAAATCGATCTTGGCGCACTGGCGGCGGAATTTTTGGCCCTGAACCTCGATCTTTATCCGCGCAAGCCGGGGGTCACTTTCGAAGACATGCATGTTGGCGCCGAAGCGTCTGGAACAAATTCGCCCTTCGCGGTTTTGCGGCATCGTTCATAAAAACTTTTAGCGGCCCTGACCTAATCGCCCGGCGCGATCACCTCGGGGTCGCTCAAGCGATGCAGCCGGTGCGCCGCCGCCTGCGCAAAACGCATGAGCACCGCGCGGCGGGTGGCGGCGGCCATGCGATGCTCCGGCGCCTCGCGCAAAATTTCCGCGCCAAAAGCATCGGCCAAGATGAGCCCCGCGTCCTCGGGCATGATTTCGATGGGCACCGTTTCCGGGATCGCGAAAAAAAACCTGTCGCAATGGGCGCGATAGTCCCGCCATTTGGCGTCCGCGCGGAAATCAGCGGCGGACGATTTGATTTCGACGATAAAAATCGTGGCGTCCATTGCGAGCGCGACGATGTCGGCGCGCCGCCCCGTTAGCAGCGGCAATTCGGTGACGGTCGAAAAGTTGAGCCGCCGAAACAGCCTCCTCGTGCCGCGCGCGACAAAAAGCGCCGTCCCCGACTGACGGCCGTCTCGCGACGAAAAGGGCTTTGGCAATCCCGGCATGGCGGATTCTTGATCGAGACTCGAACGCAAACGATGATCGCCGAGGAAACCTGCGCGAGCCATTCCCTGTCAAGCGCCAAGATCATGGCGGATTTTGCTGAACCTCCCCTTAATCCCGGGTGGAATGAAGCCCGAGGTTCCATTCGAGGTTCCATTGAAGATCCCGTCCCGAAGGATGGGGCGAGGCCATCGACGGTGCCTGTCACGCGAACGAAGCTTTGACGGTCGGCGGGGTCGATGCACGAGACCGGCGCGAAATTGGCCGGGCGATATTGCCAACGGTCCCGGTGCGCTTACCGGCCAGCGCTGGGGCGCCCGGCGCGTGGGATGCTTAACGCCATAACGTCGCTAAATTATTCAATCGACTCCAGCAGATCCTCGGTTTGTTCGATTAAGTGCTCAGCCTCTTCCTCGTTGATCTCCTGGCCATGGAAGGATGCGTTTTCCAGGATCGTGATCATCTTCAAGGCGATCTCGTTCCGCCGCTCGGTAAGGTCCACGATCTTGTCCTCGAGCGCGGCGTAGGCCGTGTGGTCGCCTTTGAGCGCTTGCGTCGAAATCCCTGTAAGCGTCCTGAGGCCCAGCTTGCCGAGTGGAGCGTTGATCTGCTTGTATGCGGCCGCAAGGCGAGCGAGCGTAACACGGTGGTCGCGCAAGGAATCCGGTAGCGCGCCTTCCGTGAGTATCTCGAACAATACTCGCCCGTCGTG
>DASYNQ010000243.1:0-3150 GCA_036008425.1 Methylocella sp.
CACAATGGCAAGCAATATGTCGCGGTGCTTTCCGGTGTCGGCGGCTGGGCGGGCATCGGTCTCGCGGCCGGCTTGACAAAGCCGACCGAGGGCCTTGGCGCGGTCGGCGGCTATGCCGCGCTCTCCAACTACACCGCGCTCGGCGGGCAGTTGACGGTTTTTGCCTTGCCGCCTTCGTTCTAGCTTTCGGCAAGGCTTAGCCAAACGCGAGACGCCCGGCGCTCAATCGGCGCCGGGCATTTTACGTGGGCGCATTTTTTCTCGAACAAGGATTCTCTCGTGCAAATCAGCCCTTTGGTGCAAGCCATTTCCCTCGCCATACTTTTCGCGTTCGGGACCGCGGCGATGGCCGAGCCCCCGGGAGATCCCAAGGCGGTCAAGCAGGATGACAAAGGCAAATATCTCGATGCAAAGGGAGACCCCACCTTCAACATAAAGCCGGATGGCACGGTTGATTGGTATAGCTATTCCGGAAACCGCCGCTACGGCGATTGCTACGTCTGTCACGGTCCCGGTGGCGAAGGCTCGAGTTATGCGCCGGCTCTGAAGGATTCTCTAAAAAGACTGAACTATGCGGAATTCTACGGGATTGTCGTCGGAGGCAAGAAGGATCTTGGCGCCGGCCAAAACAAGGTGATGCCGGCGTTCGGCGACAACAAAAACGTCATGTGCTACATCGATGATATCTATGTTTATCTCCGCGCGCGATCGGTCGATGCATTAGGACGCGAAAAGCCGGAAAAACACGAAGCGAAGCCACAGTCGGCGGCCGCGGCGGAGAAGGCATGTATGGGCGAGGACAACTAGCCATAAAACTCATGCCATTCCGGGCCGTGATCATTGCATTTGCTCTCATTATTCCGGTGTTTTTCGACGCCACCGTATCGGCGCAAACCGGAGAAGAGGGTTCGATCGAACTTGTCGATCCGAACGTATTGCGGGTGTGCGCCGACCCCAGGAATCTGCCTTTCTCGAATGAGGCTGGCCAGGGGTTCGAGAACAAGATCGCCGCGCTCTTTGCGCAAAAGCTCGGCAAGACGCTCGCCTATGAATATTATCCAGGCGCCACCGGCTTCGTGCGCAATACGCTGAATGCACATCGTTGCGACGTGATCATGGGGATGCCGCAAGGAGACGAGATCGTTCAAGGCACAAATCCCTATTACCGGACAAGTTATGCCCTGGTTTCGAAGCAGGGAGCCGGTCTCGAAACGATTGACAGCCTTGAAGATCCGCGTTTGCAAGCCAAGCGCATCGGCATCGTGGCCGGCACGCCTCCCGCGACCAGTCTCGCGGTCAATGGGCTTTTGGAGAACGTCAAGTCCTATCCGCTCGTGGTCGACACGCGATTTGACGCGCCGGGCGCGGCGATGATCGCGGATCTCGAAGGCGACCGCATCGATGCCGCCATCCTTTGGGGCCCAATCGCCGGCTATCTCGCGAAGCACTCCAAAATCCCGATGAAGGTCACGCCGCTCGTCAAGGAAGCGTCCGGACCGCGCATGATCTTTCGAATCGGAATGGGGGTGCGCCATTCCGATCAGGATTGGAAACGCCTCTTGAACAAGCTCATCGCCGAGAACCAGGCCGAGATCATCGCGATTTTGGCATCTTACGGCGTGCCTCTTCTAGACGAGAACAACGCCCTCCTCGCCCATCAATGAGAGAGGACATCGCTTAGCCTTACGCCGGATTGGGACCGGGTGCATGCCCGGTCATTCCAGGCTGCGTTGAATCACCCTGGCGAGCGCGAAAAGCCGTTGTTCGATGAGTGCCGGCGTCTCGCACACATAGGTGAGCGATTGGCGCCGTTCGTCGAAAACGCGCAGGTCCCATTCCAAGTCCTGTGCAACGGTCTCCCCGTCTTGCCTGCTTGCGTGCGGCGGCTCCTTGCCCGGCCCTTCTCGCGGCAAGGCGTTCTCGGCGCGTATTTTTTCGGCAAGTTCCTTCTGTTTTGCGCCGAAGCGAAGCAGCCCTTCGATCACTTGCGTGCGTTCGTCGTTGAGCGTTTCAAAGAGCCCGGCGAAAACGGCAACCATCTTTTTGGTCTTGCTGGCTCCCTGCGATTGGGCGAAGTCCTCGATCGCGCGTTCCGCGTCGTCGAGCGGGGTGCGCCGCGCCGCGAGCCTTGCCACGATATCGGCGACGGCCTGATCGTTGCGCCAGGCCAGGCCCTCGATCGAGGGGCCGGACCATACCGCCGCCAAGGACAGCCGCCCGACCAGAATTTGGTGGCAAGGCCAGTTCCGCTCCGGAGAGTCCACTCTTGGCTCAGCCGCGACAAGTGAAGCAGCCAAAAGCGCGACTGTATGCACGATCAGCCGCGCCGCGGCTTCCCGCCGTGGGCGCCGCCAAGCGGCTGGTCTCGAACCGAGCATCTCTTCTCCAATCCAGTGCCCGGCCCTTTAAAACATGTTCTCGGCGTGAACAAGCGCGGCGAAAACTCCGGATTTCGTGTCTTCGCATAATTCATATTAGAATGGCCGCGCCGCGAAGGAACGGGGCCACGCCAGCAAGGATTGGATTTTGACAATGAGCGAAGTTGCCAAGGAAAAAACCTATAGCGAAGCCGAGATTAACGCGCGCCTCGAACAAGAATTGCCGCGCTGGGTCTTTGAAGGAGGTTGGATTCGCCGCACGTATAGGACGACGAGCTGGAAAGGCACGCTGATGGTGATCAACACGGTTGGTCATCTGGCCGAGGCCGCTTGGCACCATCCCGATCTCACCGCCTCTTACGCTTGGGTCGAAGTCCGCCTCCAGAACCATGCCGCCAAGGGGATCACGGACAAGGATTTCGAACTGGCGAAAAAGATCGAGGAAGTCGTGCTTTGGCAGCCCGGCAAGGCTGGCGGCGCTCTGGAGGGGACCCCCTCGGATCAGCGTTTTGCCTACATCGATTACAAAAAAAGCTAACCGTCAATTCCGGAAATGGGCGTCGCTTTGGGGCCGCGCAAGCGTCATGGAACCGCGATAATGCGCTCGCCGCCGCAAGGAAACGAGAGCGGCATGGGCGCGAAAGTCTGCCTTATTTAAGGAGTCGGCGATGGGTTTCGTTGAACTGATTCTCACGGTTTGCACTTTGACGGAGCCCGCCTCATGCGAGGAGCGGCATCTTTCGTTCGTTGACGAAGGCTCCCTCGTGCAATG
>DASYNQ010000244.1:0-3647 GCA_036008425.1 Methylocella sp.
GCGGCGATATGGACGACGATCTTGTCGAGGCGGGCCTGCGGGCTGACCGGCTCCGCCATGACTTCGCGAAGGCGGCGCAGCAGCAGACGGGGACCGCCGAGCGTGCCAAACATGGGCGTTTCCTGTTCAGACCGTTTCACCCATCCCTACCGGGAAGCCGCATCAACCGACGGACACGCCAGCTAATCCGGCAACGGTTCCATCGATTCCAAAGTGCCAGCGGCCAGCTCAGAATCCCGGACCGGCAAACGGCTTGGCCAATCCGGGCCGAGACCACGGTCCGCGATACCGGATCGCGCTCTAAACTCTTTAGTTTCTACATGATCTTCATCGCGGATCATGATCGAGAGCTATTTCATGTTTCCTGGAAGCATGGGAAAGCTCTAGACTTTCGATTGAGCTAATTTTTTGACGCAAACCGGTATCCGCCTCGGCTGAAAGTGCTCGCCTTAGCCGATCCCGGTTGCCGGTTTTGGCTTCGGTCCACTCACCTAGCAAACTCCGGACCACGATGGTAACCAAAACCTTGAGACAGCAAGAAGACGGCCGCTTTTGGTCAAGCTTTGTCCAAGCCATAAAGGGTATGCAACGTTCTGACCGCCAATTCCGTATACGCGGCTTCGATCAAAACCGAGAATTTAATTTCGGAGGTCGTAATCGCCCTAATATTGATGCCTTTTTCCGCCAGCGCCTTGAAGGCCAGCGCGGCCACGCCGGCATGGCTGCGCATGCCGACGCCGATCGCCGAAATCTTCACGACATCGCTCGCCCCGTGCAGACTGGAAAAGCCGATCTGCGGCTGCGCTTTGAATAAAATCGTTTGGGCCAGGGCGAAGTCGGCGGCGGAAACCGTAAACGTGATATCGGTCACGCCCGAATCCTCGGACGCCACCTGAATGATCATGTCCACGTTGATATTGGCTTCGGCGAGCGGCATGAATATGGCGGCGGCGATGCCTGGGCGGTCCGCGACGCGGCGCAACGTAATCTGCGCCTCGTCCCGCGAGAAAGCTATGCCGGTGACCACTTGGCTTTCCACGATGTCCTCCTCGCCGCAAATCAACGTGCCCTGTTTGGAGCTGCCCGGATCGTCGAACGACGACCGGACGAATGTCTTGACCTTGTGCACCATGGCAAGTTCGACCGAGCGCACCTGGAGCACCTTGGCCCCGAGCGACGCCATTTCCAGCATTTCCTCGAAGGCGATGCGATCGAGCCGCTTGGCTTTCGGAACGATTCGCGGATCGGTGGTATAGACTCCGTCGACATCGGTATAGATGTCGCAGCGGACGGCCACGATCGCCGCCGCGACCGCCACCGCGCTTGTGTCGGAGCCGCCCCGCCCAAGCGTGACGATGCGGCCGCTCTCCTTATGAAGGCCCTGGAAACCGGCGATCACCGCCACTTCCCCCCGGGCGGCAAAACCATCGAGAATCGCCGCGGCCCCAATATGTTTGATCCGGGCCGAACCATGCTCGTTCGAAGTCAGAATCGGAATTTGCCAGCATTGCCACGAACGCGCGGCAATTCCCTGTTCCTGTAGAACGATGGCGAGGAGACCGGCGGTCACCTGTTCGCCGGAAGCGACCACGGCGTCGTATTCGCGCCGGTCGCAAAGCTGGGCGGCCTCCTCGCACCAGCCGGCGAGTTCGTTGGTCTTGCCGGCCATGGCGGAGACCACGACCGCAATGTCATGGCCTTCGCGACGCTCGCGCGCGATGTGCCTTGCAATATTACGAATGCGCTCTATGTTCGCGACCGATGTGCCACCAAATTTCATCACAAGACGGGCCATCGTGTCGAAATCGCCTCCTTTCCGGGCGGGATTCTCAATTAGGAAAGCAACGGCCCCGCAACCGCGCGGCCCCGCACATAGATGCAAATGCCGGGACATCAAGTCAATGGGAATTCGGCCGTGGCAAGCCGGGAAAAGCTCCACCGCGATACGACCGTGGATCCGCGGGAGGTCGCCCGTTTCGACCTACTCGGCGCGCACTGGTGGGATCCGGATGGTCCCATGCGAGCGCTGCACAAGTTCAACCCGGTCCGCGTCGCCTATTTGCGCGAGCTTTTGGGCAAGAACTTTCCCATCGAAGGAAATCCGCGCGATTGGCGTTCGCCGGTCGCGCTCCAGGGCCTGACGATTCTCGATATCGGATGCGGCGCCGGCATTCTCTCGGAACCCCTGGCGCGGCTTGGCGCCCGCATGACCTCGATCGATCCGGCGCGGCACAACATCGAAGTCGCGAAGGACCATGCCGCGAAAACAAACCTTGCCATTGATTACCGCTGCATTGCCGCCGAGGAGTTCGCGGCCGAGGGCGCGCACTTCGATGTTGTCCTGGCCATGGAAGTTGTCGAGCACGTGCGCAATGTTGGACGCTTTCTCGCTGAAGCCGCCGCGATGGTGCGGCCCGGCGGCATGCTTGCCGCCGCCACGCTCAACCGCACGTTGAAGAGCTTCGCTTTCGCGATTCTTGGCGCCGAATATGTGCTGCGCTGGGTGCCGCGTGGCACGCACAACTGGAGCCAATTCGTCACGCCGCGAGAACTCGCCAAGGCGTTGCGTGGCGCGGGTATGCGTATCAAGGATGAGACGGGGGTCGTCTACGATCCCCTGACCGGCAAATGGCGGCTGTCGCACGACATGGATGTCAATTACATCATGGCCGCGATTCGCCCGGAATGACGGAGGACAAGCTCTATCAAGAGCGCGGGGCCGTAACGTGGGATTCGTTTGGGGTATTTGAGTGATCGCGGCGTTTGGGGCGAGAAGCGCTCGCCTTATGCTGCAGCGATAATTTAAAGGGCCGAATCCTCCCCCGCCGAGGTTTTCAAATATGCTGAGCATGCCACTGGAATGGGATTATTTATCCCAACTATCGGTTTGTCGCTTTTAAAGCTGTTGTCGCGCAACGTAAACCTAGACGCATGACCAGAGACGATGACTTGAGACGAAAAGCCGCCGACATCGGCGCAAGAATTGACGCCTTGGTAAAAGCCGACCCACGGGGCCAAGCTGGAGTTGCTGCAGAGCTGGAAGTTGAGATTGAAGCCCTCAAAAAAGTTCAAGCTGGCAAGAGCAATCGTCAGTATGCCAAGCTCGCCAGGGTCGCGGCTGTTCTTAGAACAACCCCGAATCATTTGCTCGGGTTCGATGGTGGTACAGAGCGCGAACTTCTTAGAGGGGCGATTGAAGGTGCCTACACTGGTCTTGGGTTCCCGGCGGCAGAGGCTCGGGAGTTTGCCGAAGTCTTTCTAAGACTGATTGACATGCGAAGCCGACAATTTGGACCCTCCGTCGGCCGACAGAGGCCGCATACTTGCTGATTATTTAGTCAGAGAATTCGTTGACTCAAAGCGGCGATAGCCGCCAACCTCTAACCATGAATACGCCGGACTCAGCCGCCCCAGGAGGGCCGCGCGGGGCTGCCGCCTATCTCGCGCCGTTGCTTCGAAAGGTTCTGCGACTGCTCCACGTGACCTGCAACTGAACTTTCATCCAGAGACGGTTAGAGCCTCGGCAGTTGATGCGCCTTGCGGCGCGGTGTGAGCAACAGGCGAGCGGCGGAGCTGGTCAGGATTGCGCAGCCGGGCGCCTGTTGCGGTGAGATCAGCGGCATAGGCCGCAGGTGTCTGGTAGCCGA
>DASYNQ010000245.1:0-2862 GCA_036008425.1 Methylocella sp.
CGTCTTCCCGATTGCGCGGGTAGCGGCTTCAAATAGCCTCGATGAAAGGCCGGCGCCCATTAAACCGGAAACCGACACCACGGCGACCTCAATCGCCGATCGTCCCGCCTCAAGCGAATATTTTTCGAGGTGCCCTATTGAGTTTTTGAAATTGGGGGAAGGATCGGATATCATATTCCCGATGCATCAACACTTGACAGAAAGTCGACGTATCACTCGTGCCGGCGCGGAGATAGATTGGGGGAGGAAAGCCGTGTACTGTAACTCGCACCAACCGGACGTACTCTCGCGGATTTCTGTTGCGGAGGGACATTCCAAGAAGTATCCCCGGCAGGATGCCGATTTTAAGACAAAGCTGGCCCGTGAGGATTGCCCTTGATACAAGTTTTGCGAATGTGAACTGTGTCTTCATACAAGATTCCTCATCCATGTACCGTCATCCCGCTGCAGCATCATCCAAGACTGTCCAGATTGAGATACGCGCTTGGCGTCAATAGGAGAAGCGCTTTGAGTGACACAGAGATTGTCAGTGAAACAGCTGATGAAATCTCGACGGGCACCGCAGGTGTTATGGGTGATCGCAACACGGTTGAAGCCATTCAAAATGCATCAGCTGTGCCGTTCCATAATTTAGGCGCTTCTGTCGCCGTCCTCGTGCCGGCCATGACGATCTCTCTAACTCCACTTGGCCGGACGGCTCGGACGTTCGATGATAACCCCGTCGTGGGGTCGATGCTAGGCAGGAACTCTATCCTGCCTCTTTCCGCGAGTTCTTCCGGTGCAATTACTTATAGTATAGAGAGGTAAGGCGGTAAGAAAAAAAACCAACGCCGCTGCAAGCGGTTGCCGATACTTATCCCGCCCCCACGTGTAAAGAGATAGCGGGGGCACATGGACCTACACTGAATACCAAAGATTGTGGGAAAGATAAATGTGGGAAAGTAACAACCGGCACGGTAACAGCTTCAGAAGGAAGCGGCCCCGATGTAAAATAGTATGCTCTGAATATTCATGGGGTAGCCCCTGTTCATAAACAATAGCCCGGCGCGGCTAAGAGCCCTGTTTCAAGAGTCTCGCCCTCATCCTGGGAGCACAGGCATAAGGCGTTGATAAATTGCCTATTCCGGCGGAGTGCCGTTGAGCGCCAGCACTTCGCCGGCGAGATAAAGGCTGCCCGCGATCAGGATGCGGGGCGCGGCGCGCCATTCCCGCGCGCCGAGAAATAAAAGCGCCGACTTGACGCTTTCGCAGACCGCCGCGCGGAGTCCATTGGCATTGGAGGCCGCGGCGACGTCGGCGGCGGGCTTGCCGTATTGGTCCGCGTTCACGGGAACGGCGAGAACTTCCTGGGCGAGGCCCTTGAAAGGCCGGAGAAACCCGCCGGTATCCTTGGATGCGAGCGAGCCGCAAATAATGACCAGCGGCCTTTGCGTCATGTCTTCGAACTCCGCCATCGCTTGCGCGAGCGCGCGCCCGGCGTCGGCGTTATGGCCGCCATCGAGCCAGATCTCCGCGCCAGCCGGGGCAAGCGCCGCCACCCGGCCCTTGGCGAGGTTTTGCAAGCGGGCCGGCCATTCGGCCCGCGCCACGCCGTCCTCGAAGGCGGCGGGCGCGAGGCTTGGCTCGATCGCGCGCAGCGTGGCGATCGCGGTCGCCGCATTTTGATGCTGATGGCGGCCAATGAGACGCGGCAACGGCAGGTCGAGAAGGCCGCGTTCGTCCTCGAAGACAAGGCGGCCATGTTCTTCCCGTGCTTCGTAATTCCGCGCCGCCGCAATCAGTGGCGCGCCTACGCGGCTGGCTTCCCGCTCTAGCACCGCGAGAGCGGCGTCTTGCTGGATACTCACAATCGCGGGGGCGCCGGGTTTGAAGATTCCGGCCTTCTCATAAGCGATTTTATCGACCGTCGCGCCAAGGAACTCGGGATGATCGATCGAAACCGGCGCGATGACCGTGGCCCGCGGACGCGCGATGACGTTTGTCGCATCGAATCGTCCGCCGAGACCAACTTCCAGCAGCAGATAATCGGCCGGATGCTCGCTGAAAAGCTTGAATGCCGCCGCTGTGGTGACTTCAAAGAAGGTGACCGTTTGGCCCTTGTTGGCCTTTTCGCACGCAGTCAAGACGGCAAACAGCGCATCGTCGCCGACGAGGCTTCCGCCGCCTTCCGCGGCAAGCCTGACGCGCTCGTGAAAACGTACCAGATGCGGAGAGGTATAAACGTGGACGCGCTTTCCGGCCGCTTCGAGAATGGCGCGCATGAAAGCGATGGTCGAACCTTTACCATTCGTTCCGGCAACATGAATAATCGGCGGCAGACGCTTCTCCGGCGACCCGAGCGCGGCAAGCAGCCGCTCGATCCGGCCGAGCGACAGTTCGATCGTCTTGCGATGCAATGTGAAAAGGTGGGAGAGGAGCGCGTCCAGCGAATCCATGATGGCCTTGCTTCGCGGCCCTCAAGCGGCGGCTTGCCCGATCGGCTGGGTCCGCGTCAACAGCGCGCAAAGGCGGGCGAGCGTCGCGCGGATGTCCTGCCTTTTTACCACCATGTCGATCATGCCATGCGCTTCGAGATATTCGGCGCGCTGAAAGCCTTCCGGCAGGCGTTCGTGAATCGTTTGCTCGATCACCCGGGCGCCGGCAAAACCGATGACCGCGCCGGGTTCGGCGATGTGGATATCGCCGAGCATGGCATAGGAGGCCGTGACGCCGCCCGTCGTCGGATTGGTCAAGACGACGATATAGGGAAGCTTGGCGTCGCGCAGACGCTGCACGGCGATCGTCGTGCGCGGCATTTGCATCAGCGAGAAGATGCCTTCCTGCATCCGCGCGCCGCCCGAGGCCGTGAAGATGATGAATGGC
>DASYNQ010000246.1:0-5639 GCA_036008425.1 Methylocella sp.
TTAGGCCGTAGCTTTGATAACCAAGCACCCGTCAATGTCTCGACGGCGCGTCAATTCACGGACGCTCCTCAGGTCGGATATACCGAAGGCCTCGGAAAACTCTCACCGGCCTTGAACGGCGTCTTTTTTGATCTGATCGCCCATGCATCATTCCATACCGGCGGCAACAGTCCGCTCATGGTTCTAAATCCGGCAAGCGTACTGACTTACGACAATTTAACCCAACACCCGACTTACGATGTCCAAGCGTTTCTGCGCTACGAACCTAAGCCGTTGCAATACGTCGCCATTGGCATAGAGAAATCGTGGGGAGGAAAGCAGATTGCCACAAACGGCATATTTGCGGCAACAGGGCTCACGATGCCGCTGGCCGACTTGCCCTTAGCCAAAGATGACTTCCTGAGGGGCCATTTCGAATTTCAGGTTCCAATTACGCAGGAGTTTGCAATCGCCGGCGACGTCTACCACGATTTCGGCACCGTGGGCGGACTAAGGGAGAATATCGGCGTCGAAATTCGCCTGGTCAAATTATTCCTTCCGCCGGGACCTGCCAATTAGAGGCTAAATCAAGGGGCCCCAGCTCACATTTCGGCGTTGTTCGGATAATTCGCAGTCTTCGCCTGAACAGCGGCAATCAGTCGGTCGCTCGCAAGAAACTCGAGGGCGGCTTTACCCGGGAGGAAGAAGTAGGCCCCGCCCCGACCGGAAACTTTGACCCCAACCGGTTGTCGCTGACGGGCCTGAACCGCCCGCCCTCGATCTCAAAGGGGCTTATACGTACCTCGGTCTGCAGAGCGGCATCGAGGTCACGGGCGCGCTTGGCCTGACGCTCAATGCGCCCAACACGGCGACCAATTACCAGAGCGGCACCGAGCTGCATTTCGAATGGGCGGTCAATCAGCACCTTCCCTTCGGCCTTGCGCGGGCGTCGGCGGCTACTTCTTTCAGCAGGTGACGAATGACCACGGCTCGGGCGACCAATTCGGAGCTTTCAGGGGACGCGTGGCGGCCGTTGGGGCGTTGCTCAGCTATGCGCTCAAGGCAGGGGCCCAAGAGGTCGACTTCAGCGCCCGGTGGTTTCATGAGTTCGCCGTCCGAAACCGGGTCCGAGGCGACTTGATCGACGCGACCTTCAATTTCCCGCTCTACCGCAAACGAACGAGTTTACGGCGCCGCCCCCTACTGCGGCCACGCCTTTGAACCTATGTGGCGCCGGTCAATTGGGCGCAGGATTGGGTTTCCAGCCCGGATGACCGCCCCGCGCATCCCCGAGCGCCCGCGCCAATGCGACAAATCCCTCTATGCCGATCTCTTCCGCCCGCAATCTTGGATCGATGTCTGCGTGGGCGAGCAAACTGACGGCATCGCCTCCCGCGAGCGATTTCAGTGATTGCCGCAGCATCTTGCGCCTTTGTCCGAAGGCTGCTTGGATCACCTCCGACAACAGTTTTGTGTCGCAAGCGAGCGGCGCCGGGCGGGGCACGAGTTCGACCAGGGAGGATCTGACCTTGGGCGGCGGCGTGAAGGCCGCGGCGGGAATATCAAAAAGAATGCGGGTCTCGCAGCGCCAATTGGACAAGACCGCGAGACGGCCATAGGCGGCGCGTTCCGCCGGGCCCGCGACGATGCGCTCGGCCACTTCTCGTTGAAACATCAAAACGAGCCGGTCGAACCAGGGCGGCCATGGCTCGGTTTGAAGCCAACGGACAAGAAGCGGGGTCGCGATACGATAGGGTAGGTTGGCGCA
Source organism: Methylocella sp. (assembly GCA_036008425.1). GTDB lineage: Bacteria > Pseudomonadota > Alphaproteobacteria > Rhizobiales > Beijerinckiaceae > Methylocapsa. The sequence continues at coordinate 1,748 of DASYNQ010000246.1, forward strand.
AACGCGCGTGGGGTTTTCGCTACCTATAAGCCCGGCAAAATCTGTCTCCAGCGCATCGCCTTCGATGACATCGAGCCGCCCCGGATAATGGTTGGCGATTTCGTCAAGCGCGGTAAGGCAACGCGTGTCGCGCTCGACCGCGACGACTTTGCGAGCGCCTTCCGCCAAAAGCGCCCGCGTGAGCCCGCCTGGGCCTGGGCCGATCTCGACGATGGTCGCATTGGTCAGCGGCGCGGCGGCGCGCGCGATGCGGCCGGTGAGGTTGAGATCGAAAAGAAAATTCTGACCGAGGGATTTTTTTGCCAAGAGCCCATGCGTGGCGACGACCTCGCGCAGCGGCGGAAGGCCGTCGAGCCGTCGAGCCGGGATGGGTCGCGGCCAGGATTTTCGCATTTTAGGGCTTATAGCGGGAAAATGAATCTCACGGTCATTTCCCGCGAGCTTGGCTGGCACGCCGCGCGAGCTTGCCCGCGAGACGCAAGGCGGCGATGAGGCTCGCCGGATCGGCTGTTCCCGTGCCGGCGATGTCGAAGGCCGTGCCGTGATCCGGCGAGGTGCGGATCAAAGGCAGGCCCAAGGTCACATTGACGGCCCGCTCGAAGGCGATGGTTTTGACCGGAATCAACGCCTGATCGTGGTACATGGCGACGACGGCGTCATAACTCTTGCGCGCGCTGGGACGGAACAGACTATCCGCCGCATGGGGTCCGCTCACCGCCGCTCCCGCGGCCGCGAGATCGGCGAGAGCGGGCGCGATGACCTCGATCTCCTCGCGTCCCATGGTCCCGCCCTCGCCGGCATGAGGGTTGAGTCCGGTGAACGCCAAGCGCGGCTCATTTATACCAAAGCGCGACGCGAGAGCTTTTGCTACGATCACCCCTGTCTCGACCAGGAGTTCCCGCGTCAATAGCGCCGGAACGCGCGCGAGCGGAACATGAATCGTTGCCGGGACGACGGCGAATTGCGGCGACCAGATCAGCATCACCGCCCGCGCGCGTTCGCCGAAATAGCGCTCCGCCAATTCGGCCAGAAACTCGGTATGGCCCGGATAACGAAAGCTTGCGCGATAGAAGAGTTCCTTGGCGATCGGATTGGTGACGATGGCCGAAGCCTCGCCGGCGCGGATGAGGCGCACGCACGTTTCAATCGAGGCGATGGTTCCGGCGGCATCCTTGACATCCGGCGTGCCCGGCTTTCCGGCAACGCAATGGTTCAAGGCGTAAACCGGCAAGGCGTGGCGAAACACCGGCGCGGCTTCGGCGCCGGCGACGATCTTGACGGGAACCTTGAGGTCCAAGTCCCGCGCGATTGCCGCGAGGCGGTCCGGGTTGGTGACCGCCAGGAAAGGCGGCGCGTCTGGCTTATCATGCGTCTTGAGCCAGGCTTTCAACGTGAGTTCGGGACCGATCCCCGAAGGATCGCCTTGCGTCAAAGCCAAGGGTAGAATGTTTGCCGGCAGAGATCGCGCCATCACGACCTCGCCGTCAACGTTGCACGATCACGGCTCTCGCGCGCAATTCCTTGAGACGCCGTTCGCCGTCGGCGGCGATATGCGCCGCTAGAATCTTTTGCGAGATCGCGGCTCGCGCCGCGCTATCGTCCTTGGCCGTGCCCTTGGCGCACACCGCGATCATTTCAAGTCCCTCGCTTGAGCGTTGCAGCGCCGTGAGATGGCCCGCCGGGGTCTTATCGAGCAATTGGCGGAGACCCTCGCTGATTTCGACCGAGGTCTTGGTCAGGGGATCGCGAACCGTCACATCGTTCATAGCGCGGACAAGGGGAAGGCCGCTATCGCAGTCGGTGAACCGCGCGCGCAATTGCTCGACCTCGCGGGCGCGTTCCGTCAAGGCCGCGACCGTCGCAGAGTGGGGGATAGCGAAAATAATTTGACGCACCGTGTATTCGGTTCCCGAGGCCGCCTTGCCGCCCTGCTTGGCGAGTTCGGCGCGAACCTGTTCCTCGCTCGCCTCGACGCCCTTATTCAAGGCTTGCACCAGGACATTAAAAGCAAGGCCGGCGCGGAAATAAGCTTTGAAGTGGTCTGGCGTCACCCCGGCGTGCTGAAGTGCCTCGACCAAGGCCTCCGGGGCAAGTTTCATCTCCTGCGCGACCTTAACGATTTGTTGCGAAATGTCGCTGTCTTTCGGGTCGACGCCAAATTTGGCGGCCTCATCAATTTCAAGGCGATCCGTAAAGAGGCTTTCGATCGCGGCGTCGCGCGTCGCCGGTTTGCGCAAAACGCGAAGCATCTTTATCCGATCCTCGATATCGATGTTCGTGATCGGATCGCCGTTGATACTGGCGACGATTTCCTGGGCGAAGGCGGGGCCGCCGGGGAGCGCCATGGAAGCGGCGATCGCAGCAATGGCCACGCAAAGACTTAAGCGCACATAAGCGACGCGCGCGCCACGGGGCCACCGCGCATCGTTTCCTTTTTCCATGATCTAGTTCTCTCCTTTTTCGGGCTGAAGAAAACCCTCTCTCGCCAGACCTGAGGCTGGCGACGGCAAACAAGCAAGACATGAAAAGTCAATATTTCACACCGTCGAGCGCCGTCGTATTAAGGAAGGTCTGGCTTACCTTGGCCTCTCCCAGGGTGCGCAGTTGCAGTTGCAGCAGCACGGTTTGGTTGCGGGTCAAGGAACCGCTCCCGTAGTCTTGATAAATCGAGCTGTAATTGACCGAAAAGGTCGTGCACTCGTCCTGATAGCCGACGCTCACCCCGGCGGCCGCGATCGCGAAGGGGCCAGGATTTGTGAAGCCAATCAAGCTGGGGGGATAATATTGGCGGCTCATGTCGAAGGTAATATTGCCCTGCGCGAAATAATTGTCGCTTAACTTGTAGCGCGAGGAGAGGCTAAGGCCTTCGCGGCGCACGTCGTAGCCGATGACGGGTTGCGCCTCATAATCCGCGAACTGAATGGAGCCGGTCAGCGCCCCGAAATTATAGTTTGTGATGAGATCGAGGCGCCTGGCCGCCAATGAACTGACATCGAACCGCGCCTTGGCGACAAAGGAAAAAATCGAATTGGGCGCGATCGTAAATGCGCTGACATAGTCGGAGCGCCTTGTGTCCAGTCCCGAACTTAATCCAACGTTGGCGGCATCCGGTGTCGCGTAGGAGTTGGTGCCCGCCAGCTGATAGGATTGTCCGCCGATGAGGTTGGCATAGCCGCCGTTGTTAAAATTCATGGTGAATTGGGCACCGTAGTTTGCCCTTGTTCCGGTCTCGAACCGGTCGTAGCCCGAATATTTGCTCCAGTCGAACAAAGTGGAATCGTCGAAAACGAGGCTTTGCGCATCGAGATTGACGTTTGAATGCGACCCAATTTCCTGGTTTGGACGCGCGACGATTTGTACGATCGGTTCGAAAACCATCGAGGCGAAACTTGTCTTGGCAAGGAAGGGATAGCGATATTCAAGCCCTATTCCCGGAATGAACTCGCCGAAAAAGCTTGCGTCTCTGTTGCCGAGAAAATTCGACTGCGAAGCGTTGAAGTAAGTCGAGCTGTTAGAAGCCGACGCGAACGTATAGGAATTTGTGGTGTTGATATCGAGCCATTCGCCGTTAACCCGCGCGAAGGCGAAAGGCGTGAAGACCTCGCCGATCGGATCGATGTATTTGCGCTGCCAGGACGCCTCGGCCGTGACGCGCGTGTAATCGCCGCCGAGGCCGCGCAAAAGGCAATCTCCAGTGGCCCGGCCCGGAACATAATTGGTGCAAATGTTATAAAGGCCAAAGGCATTGTCCAGAACCGGCAGCCCGACCGCTTGGAAGCTCGCCGAACTCGCCGAAAGACTGGTCAGATTGAAGTCGAGTTCGGCCTGCCCGCCAATGCCAAAAGACTTGGCGGGGTTGATGTCGAAAGTCTTGTTGTAGTCCCACACGGGA
>DASYNQ010000247.1:0-7998 GCA_036008425.1 Methylocella sp.
ATCAACGCCGCCGCGCCGAAGGACAAGGAGGGCAAGCCAGCTTATAAAATCTCGGTCAACGATTTTATCGTCAAGGCGCTGGCGCTGGCGCTAATCCGCGTCCCCGGCGCCAATGTGACCTGGACCGAGACCGCCATGCTGAAACACAAACACGCCGACATCGGCGTGGCGGTAGCAATACCAGGCGGCCTTATCACGCCCATAGTCCGCGCCGCCGAGACCAAAACCTTGTCCGTGATATCGAGCGAAATAACGGATTTTTCCACCCGTGCCCGCGCCCGCAAGCTGCGCCCGGAAGAATATCAAGGCGGCTCGACAGCGGTGTCCAATCTCGGCATGTTCGGAACAAAAAGTTTTTCCGCCATCATCAATCCGCCGCAAGCGACAATTTTGGCGGTTGGCGCGGCGGAGCAGCGCGTCATAGTCAAGGAAGGCGCGCCCGCCGCCGCAACCTTGATGAGCGTGACGCTTTCGAGCGATCACCGCGCGGTCGACGGCGTTTTGGGCGCTAACCTTCTCGCTGCGTTCAAGGATCTTATCGAGAAACCGGCGGGGATGCTGGTGTGAGGCCGCATTCCTGTGCCCTCCCACAAGCGGCCGGCAACCATGGCTGACGCTTACGATATTCTCGTTATCGGCGGTGGGCCCGGCGGCTATGTCGCGGCGATCCGCGCGGCGCAACTCGGTTCCAAGACGGCCGTCGTCGAGCGCGAGCATTTGGGCGGCATCTGCCTTAACTGGGGTTGCATTCCCACCAAGGCATTGTTGCGCTCGGCGGAGATTTTTCATTATCTCAACCACGCGAAGGATTATGGTCTCAAGGTCGACGGCAAGATCGGATTCGACCCCGCCGCCGTAGTGAAAAGATCGCGCGCGGTTTCGGCGCAATTGAAAAATGGCGTCGGCTTTTTGCTCAGTAAGAACAAGGTCGATGTGATCTGGGGCGAGGCAAGAATCGCGAAACCCGGCGAGGTTTTGGTCTCCACCTCAAGAAAGCCGGCGATACAGCCGCCAAACCCGATCCCCAAGGAGATTTTGGGCGCGGGCACTTATCTGGCCAAGAATATCATTGTCGCAACCGGCGCGAAGCCGCGCGTCATACCGGGCATCGAGCCAGACGGAAAACTCATCTGGACGTACTTCGAGGCCATGGTGCCCGGAAAATTTCCCAAATCCCTCCTCGTGATGGGTTCGGGCGCGATCGGGATCGAATTCGCTTCTTTCTATCGCAGCATGGGCACGCAAGTGACCGTCGTCGAAATATTGCCGCAAATTCTTCCCTCCGAGGATGCGGAAATCGCCGCGCATGCCCGCAAACGCTTTGAAAAGCAGGGCATCGAAATTTTGACCTCGGCCAAGGTGACGAAGGTCGAGAGAAAGCCGGATAGCGTCGTTGCCGCCATCGAAGACAACAAGGGCGCGGCGCGGGCCTTGGAAGCCGAACGCATGATTTCCGCGGCCGGCGTTACGGGCAATGCCGAGAACCTTGGGCTTGAGACGCTAGGCGTAAAGATCGAGCGGGGAATTATTATTGCGGATGGAATGGGGCGCACCAATGTGCCGGGGATTTATGCGATCGGCGATGTCGCCGGCCCGCCCATGCTCGCGCATAAGGCCGAACATGAAGGCGTGATTTGCGTCGAGGCGATCAAAGGACTCGACCCGCAGCCCTTGGATAAGACGATGATTCCCGGTTGCACCTATTGCAATCCGCAAATCGCGTCTGTCGGTCTCACCGAGACAAAAGCTAAAGAGTTGGGTATTGAGGTCAGGATTGGCCGCTTTCCCTTCATCGGCAATGGCAAGGCGATCGCGCTCGGCGAGCCTGACGGACTCGTAAAAACAATCTTCGAGGCCAAAACCGGAAAACTTCTCGGCGCCCATATGGTTGGAGCCGAAGTCACCGAACTCATCCAAGGCTTTGTCATCGCCATGAATTGCGAGACGACCGAGTCGGAGCTCATCAATGCGATGTTTCCGCACCCCACCTTGTCGGAAACGATGCATGAGAGCGTTCTTGATGCTTACCGTCGCGTAATTCATTCATGAGTCAATAATGGCCTTTTGGGTCGCGCTTTCGGAAGTTATTCGAAATTTCGGGCTTGTGGCTGCCGCGTTAGTCGGCATTTGTCTCGCCTGGAAGCGAGTTGTTGCTTCCAACAAGCAGGCTGACGCGCAATTGCTTCAAGCGGAGCTGTCACGGCGCAATCATGTGACTGAGCTGTTCAATAGAGCGGTTGGCCAGCTGAAGGACGAGAAGCTCGAAATTCGACTTGGCGCGATTTTGACTCTCGGCCAAGTCTGTACAGATTTTCGCGACTTGTCGGGCCCTGTCATTCAGTTGCTGACTACCTATCTTAAACAAGAAAAAGTAGATTATGGTGAGATCGACGCACCCGCCGACACCGGAGAAATTATCCGTATTATAGCCCTAATGTCGCAAAATCCTTCGGAGAGGACGTATGAATAGCCTCGAAAAAACTGAACAAAGGCCGTTGCGGATTGATCTCAGCCGGACCTTTATCCGCCGGACCGATTTGAGTGATGCCAATTTGGAAGGTGCGAACTTAAGTTATGCTGATTGCCAACACGCCATTTTCCGCCGCGTAAACTTTAAAAATGCCAACCTTGAAGGAACGAATTTGAAAGCCGCGGACCTTTCGGATGCCCGTAATCTTACGCGCGAACAGCTCGACAAAGCTATTATTGACGAAACAACAATCTTGCCGGCCTATCTACGCACGTGAAGGATGCTGTTTCGAATGTCCCATGTCGCAGACCTCCTATACAGCAACGGTGATTCCAGCCCGGCGCCCCGCCACCCCGAAAAGGCGCATCGGCCCGACCAGCCGGTGGCGCGAAAACCCGAATGGATCAGGGTCAAGGCGCCGGGGTCGCCGCAATGGGCCGCGACGCAAAAAATCGTCAAGGAGCACGGGCTCGTAACCGTCTGCGAGGAGGCCGGCTGCCCCAACATCGGCGAGTGCTGGGAAAAAAAACACGCTACCTTCATGATCATGGGCGACACCTGCACGCGCGCCTGCGCCTTCTGCAATGTCAAGACCGGGCTCCCCCGGGCGCTCGATCCGGCCGAGCCCGTCCGTGTCGCCGAAGCGGTTAAAAAACTCGGGCTCGCACATGCCGTCGTCACTTCGGTCGATCGCGACGATCTCGACGACGGCGGGGCAGCGCATTTCGCGAAAGTGGTCGCGGCGATCCGCGCGGCGAGCCCAAACACCACGATCGAGGTCTTGACCCCGGACTTTTTGCGCAAACAGGGCGCACTTGAGACGGTCGTCGCAGCCAAGCCTGATGTGTTCAATCATAACCTCGAGACCGTCGCGTCCAAATATCTCGCGGTCAGGCCTGGCGCGCGTTATTACCACTCGATCAGGCTTCTGCAGAGCGTCAAGGAACTGGATCCCAAAATCTTCACCAAATCCGGAATGATGCTGGGCCTCGGCGAGGAGCGCGATGAAGTGCTGCAACTGATGGACGATTTGCGCATCGCGGACGTCGATTTCCTGACGATGGGCCAATATCTGCAGCCGACAAGAAAGCATCATCCGGTCGCGCGCTTTGTGCCCCCGGACGAATTTGCCTCTTACGCCGAGGTCGCGCTCGCCAAGGGTTTTCTCTTGGTCTCGGCATCGCCCTTGACCCGATCCTCGCATCACGCTGGTGAGGATTTCGCCAGGTTGAAGGGGCGCCGGATGGCCTTGCCGGAGCACCTCTGAGCGTCTAGAGCATGCGGACAAGCAGCTTTTAACCACCACTTTTTACAAAATCCCATGCTGTGAGCGGGCATGCCTTCGTTCCATACTACCCACCGCGTTCGTCACGGCGCCTCCCAAATGTTCGAACTGGTCGCCGACATTGAATCCTATCCGCGATTCGTGCCGCTTTGCCGCGGTCTGCGGGTCCGCCGGCGTGACGAATCCGATGGGAAACTAACGCTCATTGCCGACATGGAGGTCGGCTACAAGGCAATCCGCGAGACCTTCACGAGCCGCGTTACCTGCGAGCGGTCAGCGTCAAAAATTCTTGTCGAATATATCGACGGACCGTTCAAGCATCTCGAAAACCGCTGGAGCTTTCAGGATCGCGACGAAGGCAGGGCCTGCCTCGTCGATTTCGACATAGCCTATGAATTCAAGAGTCGCGCGCTGGGTCTCGTCATGGGCGGACTGTTCGACGCGGCCTTTCGAAAATTCGTCAAAGCTTTCGAAGATCGCGCCGATTTTGTCTACAACAAGGCCCCCTGACGTTCACGCGGGCAATCCGAATCCTCCGGCCTTTATGCCTCAACCGGCCGCTTCGAGGAGCAGCTCGATCGCCATGGCGATGGCGGCGGAACGCACGCCGTCACGGCCAAGGTCTCCGAAACGTTTTTCGACGCCGACGATGGCGCCGCCTCTATGGGCCAGGCCAAAATGCACGAGGCCGACGGGCTTGCCAGGCGAACCCCCGCCGGGCCCCGCGACGCCGGTGATCGAAAGCGTTATGTCCGCGGAGGAATGAGCCAGCGCGCCTTCAGCCATGGCCCGTGCGGCCTCGGCACTGACCGCGCCAAAATCTTCCAAAATCCGCGGCGAGACCCCGAGACATTCGATTTTCGCGGCATTGGAGTAGGTGACGAAGCCGCGCTCGAAAACGTCTGATGACCCAGGTATGGCGGTGATCAAGGCCGCCAAGAGGCCCCCTGTACATGACTCGGCGGTTGCCACGGCAAGCCCCCTGGCGCGGAAGGATGCAATGAGGTCCGCCGCGCGGCTTTTGAAAGCGTCAGGGAACATGCTTCGTTTTCCGGCGCGAGGGGTTACGCCCGAAACCACTTACGGGCAGCCCGGCTCCCGGACTGGAAGCTTCGTCTTGTTCTCGCGATCCGCCGTCAATCCCGAGGTTGATCTTTTTGAGGTGCACCTGACGGCGGCGCGACAGACCAGCGCACGCAGTCATCGACGACACGTTGGCCTTGTGTGCCAAATTCCCGTTGGCAGCGCTTCACGGGATCATCCCGTTCGCAGGCGGTCAAAAGGACAAATGGCCACACAAAAAGCAACATTCTCATCTGACTACGAAGAGGCCGATCAGGCGTAACTTGTCAAGTGGATAATTCCGCAAGCTTTACCAGTACCAGACAGCTTGGCTTCAAACACATGCGGTACGGCAAAACCACCTGCCTCCGCAAAACGACGTCGGTTTTGCGGTGCGGGTACAGGGTTCTTCCCGCCGCGCCTGTGACAGACAGCCGTCTCCACGCGGCGGAAATTGCCAGAGTCTGAAATCGTCGTAAATTTTGGAAGGAAACAGCAGCCCGCAACGGCCCCCTTGAGCTTACCTTGCCTTTTATCTATATTTGCAGCTACTCTCCCGCCCAGCTTGTTGAGAGGTTGCGATGAGTTCGCCAACGACACCGCCAGAAAAGGGGGTACCCCTGGGCCGGATACTCATCATCCTCAGTGTCGTCGCCTTCCCTGGGCTCGTCTACCTAGGGGTCCGGCATCTCGGCGATAGGATCAAAGTAGTTGACATCCCAATCGTCGGGGAATGGCGAGCCTCCGGCAAGCCCTGGCGCATTGTGTTTCGACCGGACAAGACACTTGTGAGCTCCACGAGTCCTTCGCAACCAGGTGCTTCGCAAGCAGGGACTTCGGGATCGGGAACGTACTCGGTGGATTACTACGGCACGCTGTGGGTAAAGCTGAATAACGGCAAGATCTACTCGGCGGCTTTGGCAGCCGAGAATCCCACCCGGTTCGACCTCATTGAATCCGACACTCTAGTGCCGACCGTGTTCGAAAAGGTGCCGCCGCCAACGCCGCCGGATTCGCCGAAGGAATCCCCGGGCTAAAGCGGTTCCGTAAATCTCGCGGTCCGCAAGGGTAGATCCGGTTAAGCCGGAGATTCACGTCGCGGCAATTCCTATCCGCTAATTTTGCACCGGCTTCTTCGTCGCACCCAACCTGTCACGAAGAAGCGCACATCACTCATCGTTACGGAGGTCTAATCCGCGAATTGATATCGCCTCGACGGACCCCATGGTAAGCACGCATTTGCCGATCGTCAGCCCGGATTGAACATCGCGGTGTGCCAGACCTGCTTGCTCGAAGGGATAGCACCCCGTGGGTGGCGGGACCAGCCTCCCTTGCTCGAAATCCGTCAACAAATTGCCCATGATCCGATCGAGGAGGGAGACTTCGTCGAATAAATAGCTCAAATTGAAGGCCATGACGCTCTTGTTTTCGTTGGCGAGCCGCAGAACACCAAAACGAGGGAGGAGCGCATACCGTATCGCGGTCGCTAATGCGCCGATCAGCTTTCCGTTGCGCGGTACAATTCCGTGCGACCCGTAGGCGACCAGCCGCCCCATCGGCGCCAACAATCGCAAGCTCTGGTGCAGGGTTAGCCCGTTAGCATCGAAGACGGCTTGATACCCATCCGGCGCGTAATGGCGAGCTGCCGCAAACCAATTCTCGCCTGATGCATCGATGACCGCATGCGCGCCCGCATCAATTGCCGCCTGAAGCTTATGGGTGGACCCGACGACGCCCACTGCGCGGATGCCCCTCAGACGAGCGAGCTGCAGCAACGCCCCACCGACGCCGCCCGCCGCGGAGTGGACGAGCACGGTGCTTGCCGGTCGCGGCGCCGCAAGCTCGTCCAACGCATAGGCCGCCGTGAGAAACACGACGGCTATGCCAGCAGCTTGTGGAGTCGTCAGCCGGCTGGGACAAGCGAAGACTTGATGGCGAGGAACTGCGACTTGTTCTGCATATCCTCCGAAACGTGTGAGCGCGATCACCCGTTTTCCGACGTCGAGGCCGTGTGCCCCCTCGCCGAGTGCCGACACGCGCCCGGCGACCTCGAATCCAGGCGTCAATGGCCAACCCGCGTAGCGCCAGGAGGCGGCGTAAAGACCAAGCCGCGCTACGCAATCGGCGAAATTTACGCCAGCTGCTTCCACGTCGATCACCACCATGCCGGGGCTTGCCGTGGGCGGCGCCGTATGGACCATCCTGAGAGCCCGAAAACCTCCGGGATGGAGGATAGAAATCCGCCGCATCGGATGGGTCTCACTCCCCGGCTTTGCAAGCGAAAATCAAGCTTTGGCAAGAGAATTTTGCGGCGCGCGATCTCGCCGCCGGGCACCAAGCCACCGCAGCTGGGCTTTTCGACACGCTCCTTGACGCCATTGACGCCGTTGAAGAGGCGATTTCGGGCACGTTGACCCGGCGCGCCGGAACGGGCCGACATTAAAAAGCCAACGGCGCTGCGCCGCCCGGCATTTTTGCGAAGCCTCGTAAAGCCGGACTATCGCGCCGGATATCGGCGATAATGGACATGGCGATAATGCCGGTGCCCTTTGAGGCCCCAACTCGACGCAATTGACGGCCCCGCCGTATAGCCAACCACCCCGCCCGCGACCAGCCCAACCGGACCACCGACCAAGGCCCCCGCCACCGCGCCCATCGCGCCGTCACCAAGCCGCTCCTGCGCATTTGCGACGGAAGGCAGGAAAGATATTCCCGCGATCGCGGCCATAATCAAAAGCTTTTTCATCGTGCCGGCGCTCCCGCGCGGTTACCGCGATCCGACCAGCGCGTCCGGAAAACTCCTTGCCGCAGTATCGTGAAGAAAGTGAGAACAGGCGGTGTTCTTTTCCGGGCGTACGTGGCCGCCGAATTCATCAGCGACGAGCCGCCGATCGCCATGGCACGTGCATATGCCGTGCTCCTCTGTGACCAGAAGATGCAGTCGTTTCGACAATACCCTAGCTAGCCGTGGCCGGAAAGCCGCTCGATCATCGCGCCACAGGCGCCGAGCTTTTCCTCGATATGTTCGAAGCCGCGGTCGAGATGATAAACGCGATTGACCATTGTTTCGCCTTCGGCCGCGAGCGCCGCGATGACGAGCGACATGGACGCGCGAAGATCCGTCGCCATCACCGGCGCGCCTTGGAGTTCTTCCACCCCTTCGACCACGGCGGCATCGCCG
>DASYNQ010000248.1:0-2437 GCA_036008425.1 Methylocella sp.
CGCCGCATAGGAAATCAGCATTTCCGGCAACAGGCAGATAAGGGCAAGATAGGCGGCGCCGAGAACCGTGACGCGGGTCAGGATTGTGTCGATATATTGCGCCGTCCGTTCGCCCGGCCGTATCCCCGGCACGAAGCCGCCGTGTTTTTTTAGATTGTCCGCTGTCTCCACTGGATTGAAGACAATGGCGGTGTAGAAAAAGGCAAAAAAGACAATCAGCCCGACATAGGCGATCATGTACAGCGGGCGGCCGTGACCGAGATAGGTCGTGATGGTCGCGAGAATTCCGGTGCCGCCCTGGCTCTGCGAGAAATTGGCGACCGTGACCGGCAACAGCAAAAGCGAGGATGCAAAAATCGGCGGGATGACCCCGGACGTATTCAGCTTCAGCGGCAGAAAAGAAGTTTGGCCCTCGTAGATTTTATTGCCTTGCTGACGTTTGGGGTAGGTGATCAGAAGCCGCCGCTGTGCCCGTTCCATGAACACGATGAAAGCGACGACCGCAACCGACATCGCCAGCACCCCGATGATCAATCCCGTCGAGATCGCGCCCTGGCGGCCGAGTTCCAAGGTATTGACGATGGCCGAGGGAAACGCCGCGACGATGCCGGCGAAAATAATCAGCGAGGAGCCGTTGCCAATGCCGCGCGAGGTGATCTGTTCGCCGAGCCACATCAGAAACATCGTGCCGCCCATTAAGGTCAACACGGTGGAAATGCGGAAGAACAGCCCAGGTTCGAGGACAACTCCGGGCTGGCCTTCGAGCCCCACCGAGATGCCGTAGGCTTGGAAGGCAGCGAGAACGACCGTCAGATACCGGGTGTATTGATTGATGACCTTGCGCCCGGACTCGCCCTCCTTCTTCAAAGCCTCCAAGGTCGGAAAAACCGACGTCAGCATCTGGATGATGATCGACGCGGAGATGTACGGCATGATGTTCAACGCGAAGATCGCCATGCGCTGGACCGCGCCGCCGGCGAACATATTGAACAGTTCAAGAACGCCCTGCCGGTTGCCGGTAAAGCTCTTCTCAAAAACCGCGGGATCGATTCCGGGCAAGGGGATGTAGGTCCCCAGACGATAGATGACCAACGCCGCGAGCGTGAACAAAATTCGCTTTTTGAGTTCCTCGGCCTTGCCGAACGCACTCCAATTGATATTCGCCGCGAGCTGCTCCGCCGCCGATACCATTTACTGCTCCCTTGACACGCGCGGTGCCAGAACGTTGTTGAGCATCTGCCTTCCAGGGGAACGAGAAAGTTCCAAATTTTCGGGTTGCCCCGAAAACACCGGCCTCGCGTCTTGGCGGCGAACCTAAGCGCCGGCTCCCGGAGCTTCGATTTCCTTTGTTAACAAAACAATCGACCCGCCAGCGCCCTCGATCGCCGCCACCGCGCTCTTCGATGCCGCGGCCACCTCGAAGACGAGCTTTGCCGCAAGCGCGCCCTTGCCCAGGATCTTGACGCCATCGCGCGGTTTGGCGCAGACCCCGGCGCCGATCAACGCCTCGATCGTCACTGGGGCCGCCGCATCGAGCTTGCCCGCATCGAGCGCGGCCTGAACGCGGCCGAGATTGATTTCATTATAGCGGATCGAAAATGGGTTCCAGAAGCCGCGCTTTGGCAGCCGCCGGTGCAGCGGCATCTGCCCCCCCTCGAAGCCCTTGATCGCGACACCGGTTCGCGCTTTCTGTCCCTTGACACCCCGCCCGCAAGTCTTACCCTTTCCAGATCCGATCCCGCGCCCGACACGCATGCGCGGCTTCAACGCCCCGGCATTGTCGGCTAAATCGTTGAGCTTCATCGTCTTGTCCTCGCGTCGTCCCGCGCCGCGTCGACGAGGCGGACGAGGTGCGCCACTTTCGCGATCATGCCGCGCACGGCGGCGGTGTCTTTAAGCGAGGACCGCCGGCCGATCCTGTTCAAACCAAGTCCGACAAGCGTCGCGCGTTGGACCGCGGGGCGCCCGATTGGACTCTTGATCTGTTCCACGATGATCCGGGCCACGGGATTTGGCGTCATGGTTTGTTCCCTTACGCTTCGCTCGCGGCTTCCAGCTCGCCACCTTGGCGGCGCGCCTGGAGAGCAGAGACCTTGAGGTTGCGCCGCGCCGCGACGGCGCGGGGCGAGTCTTCCCGTTGCAGGGCATCGAAGGTCGCGCGCACCATGTTATAGGGATTCGATGAACCTTGCGACTTGGCGACGACATCGTGCATGCCGAGGGTCTCGAAAATGGCGCGCATCGGACCGCCGGCAATGATGCCGGTTCCGGCCGGCGCCGCGCGCAGCACCACGCGGCCCGCCCCGTGCCGTCCATTGACGTCATGGTGCAAGGTGCGGCCCTCCCGCAGCGGCACCCGGATGAGCGAGCGCTTAGCGGATTCAGTTGCCTTGCGGATGGCTTCGGGAACCTCGCGGGCCTTGCCATGGCCAAAGCC
>DASYNQ010000249.1:0-5255 GCA_036008425.1 Methylocella sp.
GAACGTCATCGAAGCCACGGTGAGGACATCGCCAGGATCGACCACGGAGGGCACGCGCGAGAGGAAATAAATCTCGGCCGGAAACAAATTGGCGTCAAAAAGCCATTTGAGAAGCTGGCGAACCCCCTCGACATGGCTCGCGACGAGCAGGCCGAGAAGGCAGCCGGCGAGCGTTCCGGCGACCCCGATCGAGGCGCCGGTGATGAGAAAGATCCGCATGACGCCGCCTTGCGTGGCGCCCATGGTGCGCAGGATCGCAATGTCGCGGCCCTTGTCCTTGACCAGCATGATCAGCCCCGACACGATGTTGAGCGCGGCGACAAGCACGATCAGCGTCAATATGATGAACATGACATTGCGCTCGACATTGAGCGCGTCGAAGAATGTCTTGTTGCGCTCGCGCCAGTCGGTCATGATCATCGGCCGCATCACCGCCCGGTCGATCTTGCCCTTGACCGCGTCGAGCTCCTCCGGCCTTGCCACGAAAATCTCGACGACGCTTGCCTGACTGTCCTTGTTGAAAAAACCCTGCGCCTCTGGCAAGGCCATATAGACGAAGAGATTGTCGAACTCCGCCATGCCGATCTGAAAGATCGCGGTGACCGGATAGACCTTGCTGCGGGGGGTGATGCCGAAAGGCGTCTGGGCGCCGTTCGCGATCAGGATTTTCAGCCTGTCGCCGATGCGAAGCCCGAGATTTTCGGCTAGCCTTTGGCCGATCGCGACGCCCCCCGCAGCATCGAAACCGTCGAGCGTGCCGAGCTTGACATTTCGGGCGATGCCTGGGAGGCGCTTGATGTCGGCCTCCCTTATTCCTCGCACGAGGGCAAACGCCATGCTGGTGGTGGAAGCCGCCGCCGGGCTCTCGATCATCGGGATGACCAATTCGACGCCGGGCACCGCCGCGACTTCCTTCACCACTTCATCGTAATCGGTGAATTGTGTGTCGGCAGCCTGGAGGAAAATATGACCATTGATGCCGACGATCTTGTCGAGCAATTCCTTGTGAAAGCCATTCATCACCGACATGACGACGATCAGCGTCGCGACGCCCAGCGCAATTCCGAGGAAGGAGAAAAAGGCGATGACCGAAACAAAGCTCGCCTTGCGCCGCGCGCGCAGATAGCGGAGCGCGATCATCCACTCGAAGGGCGCGAATGGGCGGATGCTCTTCGAGGCTTCCATCATGAGCCCGCGAGCCGCGCGATCGCCGCGCCGGCGGCGAGATTGTCGCGCGCGCCGGTCGCCCTTGTCTTGAGTTCCACCGTGCCCGACGCCAGTCCTTTGGGGCCGACGATAATCTGATAAGGCAGCCCGATCAGATCGAGCTTGGCGAATTTGGCGCCGGGGCGCTCGTCCGTGTCGTCATAGAGCACGTCCACGCCGGCTTTTTCGAGAGCGGCGTAAATCGCGGCGCAGGCGGCGTCCGTCGTGCCGTCGCCAACCTTGAGATTGGCCATTCCTACCTTGAAGGGCGCGACGGCATCGGGCCAAATAATCCCATTTTCGTCGTGGCCCGCCTCGATCACGGCGCCGACGAGACGCGACACCCCGACGCCATAGGAACCGCCCTGGAACGGCCGCTCGACTCCGTCGGGGCCGGTAATCAAGGCCCGCATCGGCTTGGAATATTTTTCGCCGAAATAAAACACCTGGCCGACCTCGATGCCGCGCGTTCGGATGCGTTTTTCTTCCGGCGTCTCGCGCTCGAAACGGGCTTGATCGTGGACGTCCCCGGTCGCCGCGTAAAGCTTCGTCCATGCGTGGACGATGGGCGAGAGGTCGCCATTATAGTCAGTGGTTTCAGGCGGGATGGGCAAATCCAAGACATCGGAGTGGCAAAATACCGCCGACTCGCCGGTTTCCGCCAAAATGATGAATTCATGGCTCAAGTCGCCGCCGATCGGCCCGGTCTCGGCGCGCATCGGGATCGCCTTCAACCCCATGCGGGAAAAAATCCGCAAATAGGCGACGAACATCCTGTTGTAGGAAAGCCACGCCGACGCTTCGTCGACATCGAAGGAATACGCATCCTTCATCAAGAATTCGCGGCCGCGCATGACGCCGAAGCGCGGCCTTTGCTCGTCGCGGAATTTCCACTGGATATGGTAAAGGATTTTGGGTAGGTCCCGGTAGGAATGGACATACGCGCGAAAGATTCCGGTGATCATGTCCTCGTTGGTCGGGCCATAGAGGAGTTCCCGCTCGTGACGGTCCTTGATTCGCAGCATTTCCGGGCCATAGGCCTCGTAGCGGCCGGTTTCCCGCCAAAGATCCGCAAGCTGGAGGGTCGGCATCAAGAGTTCGATCGCGCCGGCCCGGTCCATTTCCTCGCGCACGATCTGCCCGACTTTTTGCAAGACGCGAAGTCCGAGCGGCAGCCAAGCGTAAATCCCGGCCGCCTCCTGCCGGATCATGCCGGCGCGCAACATCAAGCGGTGCGAGACGATCTCGGCCTCCTTCGGCGTCTCGCGCAGAATCGGCAGAAAATAACGGGACAGGCGCATTGTTGAAGAAACGCGATCAGGAGGAGCGGAGCGGCGGATCTTGGGTTTTAACCCGCGCGCCAGGAAAGGCAAAGGCGCGCCAAGAGCCTTAAGCCAAACCGCTCGGTTTGCGCCAGTGCCCGGTCCGTCGCGCGCGTTCCGGCCTCGTTGCGCTCGCCCGGATTAGACTCCGAGCCGCATTGCGGTCAAATTGCTTGTGCTCAAGCTTGCGAGACCCGGAGCTTCCGGCGCGGCGCGAAATTGCCCGGCCCGCCTGGAACATACTTGACGAGATCGTTTGCCTTGCCGAGCACTTCGCGGAGATGCGTTCCCGCGCGGGCGCAAATGTCCGTGATGATGTCGGGGCGGGATTCCCCATGGGTTTTGTGGTGGCGTCTAATCGCGGCCAAGGCGCCGAGGGCCTTGCGTTCGAGATCGTCGACAACGTCCTCGAAATTTTGCCGCACGCAGCGGTTCAACGAGGCATAGACATCGGTCGCGGAGGCGCGGCCTGGCATCGCCGAAGCGGTGAAATAATCCTGGTAGCTCGTCGGTTGCCAGATCAATAAATCGCCAATTAATTCGGGCGTGCCGGGAAGCTGCTCGATCAATTTTACCATTTCGTTGAATTGATTGAGATAGGCGCCAGCGAGGCTGGAGCCCGGACCCGCCTGGGCCACGGGAAGCGCCGAATCATTGTTGGCCGAGCCATTGCTGGGCAATGCGCCGGGGTGGCGTGCCGGGCGGCCTTCTTGGGTCATTGCGGCTAGCGTCATGTGGAGGCCCTCGTTGCGTCCACGTCATACTAGACGCGGACCCATAACAATTTGTTGCCGGAGATATTAGGTTGCGACCGGCTTTTCGGAAAGCGCCGCGACGAGTACGCGCAACCAAGGCCGGATTGCCCGGACCGCTTGAAACTTATGTGGCATCATAGGCTTGCGGTTACTTTGACGGGCCGCCCGGCATGCTGCCAGCCAAGGCTTGCCAATAGCCGCAAAAAAGAGGGATAACGATTTTTCAATATATGTACGTCCGCGCTTGCCGCAGGCTGAAGTCGTTGAGCTAAGGAAATCTTATGAGCGCTACCTATGTCGACCCCGTGTTCGTGATGACGCACCCGCAAGATTGGACCATTCGTGACTATCGCTCGGTTGTGAATGCAGCGGGCACGGCGGTGATCTTCGAGCGATGGGGGAATGCGCAGCCAGGTAAGGGGCGCGCGCCATGGTGGTCGCCGGTACTTGTATGACTACGGGGACCAACCTCAGGCGGGAACACAGGTGACCGATCCGAAGTGGAACATGAATCACGCAAAATGGTACCCGAACGGGTTTCGCCGCGGTCCAAGCGGCAACAAAACACTGGTTGTTGCATCCTACCTGCCAGGAAGCGCGGGATCCCCGGCCTGGCGGTATGGAATTGCCAATCTGAATGTGGTCGTCGATCGCTGCTGAAATTTGATCGCGGCGGCACCTCGACGCCTCGCCTTCGCGGCAATCAGGACTATTCGCATGAATGCAATACCCGCGCGAATGATCCCCGTTCAAGTCTCCACGAGCCGCCCCACTATCGCCCACAGCGATCCGCGATAAGCGTCGAAAGCAAAGTGCTGTTGATAGATCCTGCGCGTGGCCGCCAACTCGCGGCTTGCACCGGGCACGGGCAAATGACGCGTGGCATGGGCGCGGCGCAGGGCCGCCGCGAAACCGGCGGCGTCTTCGGCGACAGTCACGTTTGGAAGGCCGGCCGCGCTGATGCCGAGGCCGCGAAAGGCGAGCGCCGTCGCAATCAGTGGCGCCCCGCAAGACAGCGCTTCGATGGTCTTGATCGAGATCCCGTGCCCGGCCGTGGCTGGCAGCAGAACAACCGCGGCGTTACGATAAGCGTCATGGAGCTCCTCGACCTCGACCCTTCCCCGGAAGAGCCCGGCATGCGCCTTGAACAGACCGGGCGCACCCCATTGAATTTGGCGGTCAATATTGCCGAAAATCTGGACCGGGACACCCGGCGCCAGCGGCAAGACCTCTTTTAAAAACCAGACGAGACCGAGGAGATTGGCGGAATTGGCGCTGGCGACGATAATGGGATCGCCGCCGCCAGCCCCCGCTGGCATGGCATTGACAGCGGGATAAAGCAGCGCGTGCCGCCTGTCCGGAACGAGCTTTTGGAAGGCGGCTGCCTCTTCGCCGTTGAGATGCATCAAAATGTCGGCCGGCCGCATGGCGGCGAGTTCGATCGCGAGCATGTCTTCGTAGCGCGCCACCGGCGGCAAGGCCCAGCCCGCATGATTGCGCAGGACATATTGTCGGGCCTGGAGATCGTGCGTGTCGAGAACGATCGGACAAACGTGCCGCTCGCGCAGGCACGCCGCCACGGGCATGCAGAAGAAATGGTTGCAGTGGATGAGATCGACCCGTGGCGCAAGAGCGAGGCCGTCCGGGATGGTTGCAAGCCTTGCGATCTCGATCAGTATCGCGGCATAATTGCCATGCATCCAATGCTTGCCGGCACGCAGAAAACCGCCGTTGAAAATTTTTCGCAGCGGCATGCCCGCGAAGATGCGGGCGTCGGCGTCGAGGTCGCCCGTCGCGCCGAGATACGCTTTGGAAGCGCGCGAACCATCGACAGAGCCGGGCGTATCGGCGATCGCGAGACTGACGACTTTCGCGCCGAGGCTGCGATAGGCCCGCGCCTGGGAGACGAACACCTGGTGGCTGCCGCAAGAATGCCACGCCGGATGAATGATCGCCACGACTCTCCCCGCGA
>DASYNQ010000250.1:0-9164 GCA_036008425.1 Methylocella sp.
TCTCGCGCGCAAGCGCGAACGCGGCGGTGTCCATGACCGCGAGATTCCTGGCGATGGCTTCGTCATGAGTCAAGCGATCGTAGCGAGTCGCGGCCGGATCGCGCTTCGGGTCCGCCGAATAGACTCCGTCAACCTGCGTCGCCTTCATAATGAGATCGCAGGAAAGCTCGGCGCCGCGCAAGGCCGCGCCGGTATCGGTTGTAAAGAATGGATTGCCGGTGCCGCCGGCGAGAACCACGACCCGGCCCTTGCCAAGATGATGCAATGCCGCCTGGCGCGAATACGCCTCGCAGAGCGCGGGCATTGGCAAAGCCGAGAGGGTTCGCGCCGCCTGGCTTTGCTTCTCGATCGCATATTCGAGAGCGAGCGCATTCATCACCGTCGCGAGCATGCCGATCGAATCGGCGCGGGCCCGCTCGATGCCCTTGTCCGCGCCTTCAATGCCCCGGAAAAAATTGCCGCCGCCGACGACCACCGCGACCTCGACGCCGCGCGCCGCGACCTCCTTCAGATCCGCCGCGATCCGCGCCAGGGTATCTTGGTCAAGACCATGGCTTCGCGCGCCCATCAAGGCTTCGCCGGAGAGCTTAACTACAATCCGCCGCCATGCCAAAAATTTCGGCGGAAACTTGGTTTCGCCCGGTCCGGTCATTGGCTTGCCGCTGGTTCCTTGCCCGCCCCACCGCTCGATTGCCGAAAGCCCGTTCCGCGCTTCGCAATCTTATACCATGAGTCGAGGATCACGCCCCATGGCGTCTTTACTCTAAAGATTTTTTCGACAATATCTCACCGTAAGACAAATAGATTAATGTTCATGATCGATTCAACGGGTCCGTCCCGCCTGCCATCGGAGCCGGGCCCATACGTGCCGCACCTCTGGCTCGCGGACACGGTCTCAGCCTCCACTCCATCGCACTGTTTTGCAAAATCCCAAGAAGCGGCCATATGTTAGTACAGTTCCCGAATCACAGTGGTGGAGGATGGTAAAATGCGGGGTGTTGGCGAAGCGAAAATGCCCGGCAATGTGCCTCTCCCGCTCTACGGGCAGCGCGGCTGCGCGGCGGTTATCGCGGGCCTTGGATGGTTTGGCATGGGAGTGCAGCTCTATTTCAATATTCAGGACGCGCTCGTCAAAAACTTGCCGGTCGCGGGGCATCTCATCGATTACTTCAGCTTTTTCACGATCGAGACCAATCTCCTTGTCGCCCTCGTGCTCACGATTATTTGGGCACGGCCGCAAGGCGAGCAATTTTTGACCAGGCCAAGCGTCAAATCGGCGCTTGTCGTTTATATTATCATTGTAGGCGTGGTCTATGCGGTGCTCTTGCGGAATTTATGGCACCCGCATGGAGTGCGGCTTTTGGCCGACGTGGTGCTGCATGATGCCATCCCGTTCCTGTACCCCATATATTGGCTGGCGTTTTTGCCCAAGGGCACCTTGCGATGGAGCGATCCCGTTTGGTGGCTCGTCTTCCCGGTGCTGTATTTCCTCTATAGCATGCTGCGCGGCGCGGCCTTTGACATCTATCTTTATCCTTTCTTCGACGTCGCGCAGCTCGGGTTTGCACGGGTCGGGATGAATGGAATCGGGTTGCTTGCCGGCTTTTTTGGGCTCGGTGTCATTTTGACGGCCATCGACCATGCCCTAGCCTCCGGCGAGAGTGGGCGAAGCGGGCTTGGCAGCGCGGCCGAACTCTGACAAATAGGACCATTGACGGTTCATCCTCAGGCTTCAAGGGGACGCCATGGCCCTCGCGCGGACCGGGACAACGCCCGGCGGAAACGGCGTCCTCATTCGCGCAATGTCGCGACTACCTGACCTCGCCGCGCGGAACGATTTCAACGCATCGAGACCGTCATGACTAAGAAGCTTTTGTTCCTATTGGACACCGATCCGGCGCCGAGCGTCTTTGACACGGTCGTCGGCTATGACGGCGGCGCCGATCACGTCATGGGTTATGGCGGCGTGACGGCGGAAAGCGTCGCTGCGCTCGTCGACGGAACGATCTACACGCGTGGCCCCAAGGAAAAGCAACACACTGCGATCTTCGTCGGCGGCGGCAGCATGATCGCCGGCGAGGTATTATTCGAGGCGATCAAGACGCGCTTTTTTGCGAATTTCCGTGTGTCCGTGATATTGGACAGCAATGGTTCCAACACCACGGCGGCCGCCGCCGTCGCGCTGCTCGCCAAAGCTAAGTCGCTCGCTGGCAAAAAAGCGATCGTGCTCGCAGGCACCGGCCCAGTCGGCATGCGCGCCGCGGCGATGCTGCATATCGAAGGCGCCGAGGTCGCGATCACCTCGCGCTCGCAACAACGTGCGGATGCCGCAGCCAAGGCCATCAGCGATCGCTTCGGCTTTGCGCCGACGCCAATCGAGGCCTTCGACAATGAAGCCCGCGCGGGGGCGGTCAAGGGCGCGCAGGTCGTGTTCGCCGCAGGCGCCATCGGCGTCCCGTTGCTCGATGAAAAGGACTGGCGGAACGACCCGGCCATCGAACTCATCGCCGACTGCAACGCGCAGCCGCCGCTCGGCATCGGCGGCGTCGAGGCGATCGACAAGGCAACAGAGCGTTACGGCAAAATCACGATCGGCGCGCTGGGACTCGGCGGCCTAAAGCTGAAACTGCATCGCGCTTGCATCGGTCAGCTGTTCGAAAGCTCCGATCAGGTGCTCGATGCCGAGAGTATCTATGCGCAAGCCAAAGCCCTGGCGTGAGTATTGAGGACCGCGGCAACCATGACCACGCATAGTTCACTCGCGGCCTTTCTCGACGATCTCGCGAGTGAACGTCCGACGCCCGGCGGCGGCGGAGCGGCGGCGGTGTGCGGCGCCATCGGCGCGGCGCTCGTCTCGATGGTCGCCAATCTCACCATCGGCAAAAAGAACTACGAAGCGGTCTCGGAAGACCTCAAGATCGTGAACGCCAAGGCGGAGGCGCTGCGCGCCGAGCTGACCGGCGCGATCGAAGAGGACATCGCAGCGTTCAATTCCGTGATGGCCGCTTATGGGCTGCCGCGCGGCACCGAGGAAGAGAAAGCCAAGCGCGCCGCGTCGATTCAAGCGGCGCTTAAAGATGCGACGCTTGCGCCTTTGCGCGCCGTCAAAGCCTGTTTCGAGGTTATTCGCCTCTCTGCCGCCGCGGCGGAAAAAGGCAATCTCAATGTCATCAGCGACGCCGGGGTTGCCGTCCTTGCGGCTAACGCCGGGCTGCGCAGCGCGGCGCTGAATGTGTTCGTCAACGCCACGGCAATAAAAGATCGCGATTTCGCCGAGAAGCAGATTGCTGAGGTCAATGCGCTGCTCGCGCAGGCGGCAGAGATGACGGAATTCGTTTATCAGACGGTCAGAACCAAGATTGGCTCGTAAATTCGCGGCGCAAACCCATCAAATTGTGCATCTTCTCTCCGCGCTGAAGGACAAATATGGGACGCTGACGTGTCTGCCCGGTGCGTCTGGGCAGCGCTCATGTCGGGCAAGCGTCGAAGTTTCCGGATTTCCTAGTCGGCCAAATGCGATTACGCCGGTGCCCGGCGGGGTCGGACCGATGACGATCGCGATGCTGATGCAGAATACGCTCCGCGCGCGCTTTTGAACACCGGGCGAAAGCCAACTTTCTGACCGCCGCTCCGGGCTGATTCCATGGATGGCCGCTCGTCGTCCGAACTGAACCAATGAAAAAAATGAGAAGGAGATATAAACGATTGCGAAAAACCAATATGTGTGATATACAGGATACGCGGTTGTGCAACGAATCCGATGGCATGATCGCAGTCTACGATCGGGAGGAAAAGATGGACATCGTAAATAAAACTGACTATGATGTATCATGGTTTTGTTTCAACGAAAGTGATATTGTCAAATTGGTTGCATTAGGATCAGGCGATCTAAGGTCTGGTGGTGGTAGTTTCTCCTATCAACCTCCGGCCAATAATAATGGCCTTTACTTTGTCAGATTTACCGGAAAAGGTGGGGGTACTGAATATGCCGGAGGTGTGACAAAACAATCAGGTCAGTCAATCGACGTAATTGGAAGCGACGGTCATTTTCAAGCAGTGGTACGTAATAGCTAAATAGGCGCTGCTAACACTTGCGTGGAGAGGGACGCGCCGTGATTGCCGCGCCCCTTACGCAAAGTCGACGGCTGTGCGCAAATCCAAAAGTTAACTTCGCTGAAACTATAGCGGCGTCTTATCACGCTGTTTCGATGGTGGAGGCGGCTTATGGGCTGGCGGGAGTGGGACGCGCTGCGCACAACGCGTGCCCGCGAGTTGGATCTTGGCTTGGCTTTCGAAGCGGTCGCCGCCCGGAAACGGTGGTTGATCGGGTTGCCGCTCGCCGCCCTCGTTCTCATCGGCGCCGTGCTGTGCCTTCAACCGCCGCGATATAGCGCCGAGACGCAGGTTATGATCGGCCCCCGGCACATTGGGTTGATCGGTTTGCGGTCGAGCATTGCCCTTTCGGACGGCGCGGGCGCCGCCACTAGCCAGGCGCAGCTCATCGCGTCACGCGATCTCGGCCGCCGGGCGATCAAGGATCTCGGCATCGAGGACAACCCGGAATTCGATCCGCTGACGAGCGGCCTCGGACCCGGTTTCCGCGCCCTAATCTTTCTCGGCATCGTGCGCGATCCGGCGCGAAAAAGCGCGGAGGACCGGGTCCTCGAAGCCTATCAGGACCGCCTGCGGGTGAGCGGGCCGGGCAGGAGCGGTCTCGTCACGATCGCATTTCAGTCCGAGGATCGCGAACTTGCCGCGAATGCCGCCAATCGCGTCGCCGAACTCTATCTCGAAATGCGCGCCGACGCCAAGCATGGCGCCGAATTGCCGCGCAAGTTGGACGCGCGCATCGTGTCGCGCGCCATTGCGCCACGACATCCGCTTTATCCAAGGGAGGCCTTCCTGGTCTTGTCGGGCACCGCGATGCTTGTCATGGCTTTCGGCGCATTTGTGTCGATCGTGCTGCCGCGCGGGCGCTTGCCTCTCCGCGCGGAGGCGCCTCCCGAGCAGCCCCGCGCGCTCGGACAGGTTCGCGTTTTCGCCCGCTTCACGGATGCGGCGGGGCTAAGTCCGCATGTAAACCTAAAGTTAGACGCGCCGCCGGCAATGGAGAGGGAAACCGGCGCCGATGACGCCGATAATGGGCAAGCCATGACAAAGATCGTGACGCGCATCCTGTCGATGCCCGCGCGCGCGCCGCAAGGCACACGGCAAGGTATCCGGATCGTCGCGACGAGCCTCCAGGCAACAGGCGCGGCGTCTTGCATGATGCTCGATCTCGCCCGCGGTCTCGCCCGCGAAGGACGTTCGATTGTCATCGGCCTCGACGAGTCCAGCCTATTGGATTTTGCGAGTTCCACCGCCGGCGCGCCGCATGGCCATCCGCCGGGCACCGAACCCGCGCTCGGCGATCTACTTGCCGGCACGGCCTCTTTCGACGAAGTCATTCGCCGCGACCCGGCCTCGCGGCTTCATTTTCTGCCGGTTGGCCGCGAGGGCGAGCTGGATCTTCACGAATTTGCAAATGTGATCGATGCCTTGGCCGGGATCTATGATTTCATCGTGACGATCGCGCCGCCTCTCGACCGGAACGGCATCGACGGAACCCTCGCCGCAAAAGCCGATGTCGTCCTGCTGGCGGCGCCCGGAGAGCCGCGCGGCGGCGCCGTAGTCGAAGCCGAGGCGCGATTGATCGAAAGCGGCGCACGCGAGGTTCTGCTTATTGGCCTGCCGGCTGGGTCGCCGCGGAGTCTCGGGTTGGATGCGGCTTGACGACGAAACGGACGGACGAAGTCACGTTCCCGGATCGGGTTTTTCCATCCATCTGATCAGCGGCATCGCCGGCACGATCCAGGCCATGCCGAGAGCCGCATAGCACAGGACCTGAATCAAAACGGCGGCCTCTTGCACCGGGCGCGCCTGCGCCAAAGCCATGGCCACGAGCGCATAGACCGGCACAAATCCGATCATCACGCTTGCGCCGATGAGTTGGCGGAGCCGGCGGCGCATTTTGCCTCCATTTTCCGCTTGCGGCATGCCGCGCATGGACATCGGCCCCGCTGGAGTCTATGGCTTTCACCTTGCCGGCGACGAAGTGAGCGTGCCACCTTATTCAGTCGCAATCATTAGTACAGCGAATGAACATTCAGACAAAGGCCATCCCAAGCCCCTGTACCGGTATCTGCACGATGGATGGCGCCTTGGGCTTGTGTCTTGGATGCGGCCGCACAGGCGATGAGATCACCGAATGGTCTTCGGCCGGCGATGTGCGCCGTAGCGCGATCTGGGCCGTCCTGCCGGAGCGCATCGACGCGTTGGGCATTTCGATTACCCGCCAGCCCTGGCCGCATGGCCGGATTGCTGAGTTCGTTGCTGAAAGCCTGGGCCAGAGATCTGGCACCTGGGTCCTTGGATGCTACGGCGCGACCGCCGAATTCATTTGCCATCACGACGAACCATGCGACGTTTCGGTAACTGGCGAGACAATAACCGCGATCTCGGATCGTGGCGCGCTGCAATTGACAATAAGCGAACAAGTTAGAGCACTGCGACTGCGAGCCGATCACACCCGCTACGGCTATCGGGCCATTTTTCTCGTTGTCCTCAAGACGAGGGCAACCTTGCCGGTTGCAACAACGCTCACGCCGCTTGGCCGCGACGAGGGCGCCATTCGGCCCGAGTGTCGAAACGATGCTTGGTTCGATCTAGGTCTGGGGCGCGCGGACGTTCGGTTCTGCGTCCGGACTTCCGTGACCGAACTGCGGGACAAGCTGAACCAAGCGTCAGGCCTACCGCTATCAGATGTCTTGCAAGCCGCCGGAGCCACGATCGTGAAACACAGTCCGGCAAGGGTCGTTGAGTCGCCGTTGGGGCGCGCGGAGATTTACACTTCCATTCCGCCGCCCGGCGGGCAATCGCCCGATGGACCTCATACGCACCTGCTGCCCGTCCACTTGGCAAGCGGCCGCGCCACCGAGCCGGGTGTTGATCTGCCACCGGTCTACGCCCTTGGTGCAACGTTCTATCCTCGCACCGGATCCCAAGGCGACATTGAGCCGGAGTGCGCTGTTCGCCGAGAAGGGCTTTGACCGGGCTACCGTTAAAGAGATCTGTGAACGAGCGGGCACGAACTCTTGACTTGGCGTGCTCGGTGTTGGCGCAGGTGGCCGTCGGGGCGGTGGTGTTGCTGTGCAGTTCGCCGGCCGGCAGGGTCACGGTGACGGCTGCCTCGTGTGGGGTCGGGTGGATTGAGCGGAATCATGGCCTTCTGCGGTAGTGGTGCGAGCCCTTGCTACAGCGCCGACGAGCCGTTCGCTGCCCTCGTCACCTCGGCGCGGACCACCGCTGCGAGCAGCAGATATCCGCCGAATATCGGCAGCCCGGCGTAGAAGCCCGGCTGCACAGGGGCGAGGATTGCGGTACACACCAGGAAGACCGCAGCAGCGCCGGTGCACAACCAGAATGCTGTGGCCGACCTCCTTCGCAGCGCTCTCGCGCCGAGCACCATGATCATACCGAGTACGAAGCTCGTCCACCCGATCCAGAGCATCTCCGACAACCTTGAGTCGTACCCGCCGCGCTGGAGGTAGGCTTTCCGGATGGAGAGCACCGTATGCATCGCTGCCGCCACCGCGACCAACAGCCCGACCAATCCCGTCACCCAGGGAAAGGCCCGCGCCAGCTTGCTCGTTCCGGTACCCGGCTCACCGCGCACGACGGTCATGGCGACGCTCCTCTCGTGGATAGACGGAGGCGACCTAATGGTCACCCTGTTTCACCTGCGATCACGATACCAGTTTCATCGTCGCGATCCAAATACAAATTTGAATGTGATATCTGATTTCTGCCGAAGGAACTTGTACAGTCAGATACAGGCGCCAACCCTGACAGCTGTCGTTATGCCAGCGTGAAGCCATCCACCATTGCATTCGAGGAACCCCGCATGGGCGAACCGCCGGCTAATTGCGCTATCTTGCACGCGGCAAAACACACGAGGCAACCAGCACCCCATCGCGCGGTTGCGATTTGGCTTTGGACCCTCGCCGCTCTCGTCTTTTTGATGGTGATCGTCGGCGGCGCGACAAGGCTCACCGAATCCGGCCTTTCCATCACCGAATGGAAGCCGTTGGCTGGAATCCTTCCCCCGCTGAGCCCCGCCGAATGGCTGGCCGAATTCGAGAATTATAAGAAGATACCGCAATATGCAGAGCTTTTTTCGGACATGGAATTGAGCGGTTTCAAATTCATTTTTTTCTTTGAATGGAGCCATCGGCTCTTGGGCCGTCTGATCGGCGCGGCGATGGTGCTGCCGCTGATCTTTTTTTGGGCGAAAGGGCTTCTGCCTCCCGGGTTCAAGCCAAGGCTTCTCGGCGTTCTGGCGCTCGGCGCCTTGCAGGGTTTTGTCGGCTGGTGGATGGTCAAGTCAGGGCTTTCGGACCGCGTCGAAGTCGCCCAGGAACGGCTCGCGATTCATTTATTGCTGGCCTCGGTGACTTTCGCCGCGCTGGTTTGGCTCGCCGCTTCCCTTAAGCGTCGCGTGGCCCAAATCCCGGAGCGGAGATTGCCGGGGCTGCGATGGTTTGCCGGCGGCATGGTCTTGCTCGTCTTTTTGCAAATCGGGCTCGGCGGCCTCGTCGCCGGCTTGCGCGCGGGGCACGCGTTCAATACATGGCCGCTGATCGACGGATATTTTTGGCCACCTCTCGACAAATTGACTCTTCTCTCGCCGCTCTGGCGGAATTTCCTCGACAATATTTTGCTGGTCCAGTTCCAGCATAGGATGATTGCCTATGCGCTTTTGGCGCTTGCTCTGGCGCAGGCTCTTTACGCATCGCGGGTCGCGGCGGGAAGCCGGGCGGTCCGGGCCGCCATTGCAGTGGCGGGGCTCGTCGCCATGCAAGCTTCAATTGGCATCGCGACGCTTGTTTTAGTGGTTCCGCTCTGGGCCGGGCTTTTGCATCAGGCCTTTGCCATGATCGTTTTGGGGATGGCCGTCGCGCACGCGCAGGCGCTTTCGAAAGCGTATTAGGGTCCGGACTCATTAAATCCACCAGACGAGAGCGGCAACGATGCAGACAGAGGCCAGGAAGTTACACGCCAGCCTGTCGTAGCGGGTGGCGATACGCCGGAAGTCCTTCAGTCGGCCGAAGGCGTTCTCGATGCGG
>DASYNQ010000251.1:0-11181 GCA_036008425.1 Methylocella sp.
ACCAGAATGATGGTGACGGCGTTCATTGCTGTTTCCAATCCGTGCTTGGATCGATCCATCGTTTCGGGAGGGTCACGGTGAAGGTGCAGCCCTGCCCCGGCTCCGACGCCAATCGGATCGATCCGCCGAGGCGGCGCACGAGTGCGCGGACATGGGCCAAGCCGATGCCCTCGCCCTGCCGGTCGCGCATCCCCGAGCGGCGGAACAGCTCGAACACGCGCTCCGCGTCTTTCGGATCAATTCCTCGCCCGTTGTCCCTGATCTCGTAGACAACGCCGAACGGCAACTCGCGGCCCTTGACGTGAATGCGGCCCGGAACGTCAGTGCGCATATATTTTACAGCATTGTCAAGCAGGTTGGAAAAGACCTGCTCAATGGCTAGGCGGTCAATTGTCATGGCCGGCAGCGGCTCGACGATGATCTCCGCGCCTATCTCTAGAGTCCGGTGCATGAACCCGTCCGCGACTGCGCGTACCAGCGCGGTCATATCAACCGGCTCCGCCCGCAGGCTCCGGCGGCCTTCGCGAGAAATAACCAAGATGGCGTTGATCAGGCGATCCATCTTGGCGATCGAGCCTTTGATGTATTCGACCGCCTCGTCGAACTCGCTGCCGAGCGCGGCATCATCGTTGTCCGCATCCTGGCCAGGCCCTCGCGCCCGCAAGGCGGCGAGCCGCTCAAACATGTTCTTGCGAAAGGTCTCGAGTTCGCTGGTGAACCCCATGATGTTAACCAGCGGCGAACGCAAGTCGTGGCTGACGATCGAGGCGAAGCTCTGGATTTCGTTGTTGGCATCGAGGAGATACCGCGTGCGCTCCGCGACGGTGGACTCGAGCGCGGCGTTGTTGTCCCGGAGCTCCTGCTCGGCCGTCCGCATGCCGCGCATCAAGCGGCGGGAAAGAAATAACGACATGAGCGCCACAGCCACGATCAAGGCCGCGCCGGACAGCTCGGCGGCCAAAACTATGCGCGTCGTCTGCTGGAATTGCGCAGACTCCAGCGCGAGCTGGCGCTCCCCCTCCTCCTGCATGCGCCCGACGATCGCCGTGATGTTTTCCATGTACTGACGGCCGGCGTTGGTCTTGAAAAGTACGATCGCCCCTGCTGTATCGCCCGTGCCGTAGCGCCGGATCGTCTCGCGCAGTTCGTCCAACTTTTCGATGACCTGCGGCTTCAGCGTGGCGAACGCCTCCCGCTGCGCCGGGTTGTTCGCGAGGGCGGCTTCGATCTCGGCGAGCCCCCGCGGCACGGCGTCCATCGCCGGTCGATGGGTCACCAGGAACTGAGGGTCGCCCGATAATAGGTAGCCCCGCTGGCTGCTCTCGGCCCGCCGAAGATCGAGCAGCAAGCTCACAAGCTTGGCTTCGAGTGCGTGCGCGGCGAGCGCGCGCTCCGCATCTTGTTGCGCGCGCTCATGCAGCCAGATCGAGGCGAGGCTGAGGGCGATGAGCGTGAAGAAGCCGACTGCCAGCAGAATGGGAAGGGCCAGCCTCCCTCCCTGCGCACCCTGGTATGGGGCATCTCGACCAGTGGCCTTGGCCTGATTTTCAGCCAGCTTTTCTAGCTCCGCCAATTGCTACCGCAGGAGCCGTGCCTCGCGATCCACGGATCTTGTGTTTCATTCTTCCTTGGCCTTTTGCGTGAAAACCTGTCGGCCGCGATACATGCCGGTCTTGAGATCCACATGATGCGGACGCCGTAACTCACCGGAATCCTTGTCTTCCACATAGGCTGGTGCCTTGAGCGCATCGGCGGAACGCCGGAATCCGCGCTTCATCGGGGAGGTTTTGCGCTTCGGAACGGCCATGTCGCTGCCTCAATCTCGGCGCGCGCGATGGAACTGCGCCGCGCGCTTGCGAGTTTACGTGCCTCTTACAATGAAATCCTATGCTTGACCATCGTAAAACGCGAGGTAGCGGTCGCGATGCGGAACCTATTGTCAGACGGATCATTGCGCACTTTACTCAACGCATTCGACGAGCGGACCGGCCGTTCGTGCATGCGCCATGACGCGCACGGCTAGCCAGAGGTGGCGCCGGGAAGGCCGTGCAGCATTGCGGTGCCGAGGATCGGGCAGAGCGGTTGCGAGCAATGCGGCCTCCCTGGCGTCGAGCCTAGCCGCGCTCTTGTGGAAATAATGTCGTGCCGCCGCCTCGGC
The DNA here is from genome assembly GCA_036008425.1 of Methylocella sp. Taxonomy (GTDB): domain Bacteria; phylum Pseudomonadota; class Alphaproteobacteria; order Rhizobiales; family Beijerinckiaceae; genus Methylocapsa. Next base: position 2,159 of record DASYNQ010000251.1, read on the forward strand.
GCCAAAAATTCCTTGCCCCCATTCGGCCAGGTTGAGATAGACCTCCAAAATGCGCCGTTTCGGCCATTCCAGGTCGATCAGGAGCGCCAAGGGAATTTCGATTCCCTTGCGGACGTAGGATCGCGACGGCCAGAGAAACAGGTTCTTCGCGGTCTGCATGGGGATCGTCGAAGCGCCCCGCGTGGGACCGGCCGCGCCCGGGTGGTCGAGGACCCAGCGCAACGCGCCCCAATCCACGCCGTTATGCTCGCAATAGCGCGCGTCCTCCGAGACGATGACAGCGGCGCGGAGAAAGCCCGAGATGCGTGCGAGCGGAACATAGTGACGCTCGACCGTCTCGCCTTCGAGCCAACGCGTAAGCATGAGCGTCGAAACAGGCGGCAGGAACCGGTAGACGAGAATCAACGCGGCGAAACCGAGCGCCAGCGCCAAGCCGGCACCGAGGACGATGCGCGCAATCGTGCCGGTCAAACCGGCCCGCCGGAACCTGGATACCATGGCCGAGCCTTGACCGGTCGCGCCCAATCGGGCAAGCAAAGCCTCGGCTTTATCGGCCAAAGGACGCGAGACAATGAGCGATGGCACGTGTGCCCGCGAATTCGAGGCTAGACTGGCGGCAAACGCCCATGCCACGGAGCGGATGCTCGATTCCCTGCTGAGCCCTGCGATCCTGCCGGGCGAGACGGTCCGGCCGGCGCGATTTCTCGACGCCGTGCGCTACGCGAGTCTTGGCGGCGGCAAGAGGTTCCGGCCTTTTCTCACGATCGAGACCGCGCGACTTCTCGGCGCCGAAGGCGATGGCGTGTTGCGTGCCGCCGCGGCGGTCGAAATGATCCATTGCTATTCGCTCGTCCATGACGATCTTCCGGCCCTCGACAACGACGATCTGCGACGCGGGAGGCCGGCCACCCACAAGGCTTTCGGCGAAGCGACCGCGATCCTTGTTGGCGACGGCCTTCTCACCTATGCGTTCGATGTGATGGCGGACCCCGCGACCCACCCGGACGCTGGGGTTCGTGCGGAACTCGTTCTCGCTCTGGCGCGCGCGGCCGGGGTGGGAGGCATGATCGGCGGGCAGGTGCTCGATCTCGAAGCCGAACAGGCGCTCGGGCCGCACATGCCCGAAGCGGTGATAAAACTTCAAGCGATGAAAACCGGCGCGCTGTTGCATTACGCGGTCGAAGCGGGCGCGATCCTTGGGCGAGCCGACGCCGAGGCGCGAGGCCCGCTCTCTCGCTACGGCCGTGCGCTTGGCGCGGCGTTTCAGGTGGCCGACGATATTCTCGATGTCGAAGCCGACGGGTTGGCGCTCGGCAAGCGGGCGGGCAAGGACGCCGGCCGCAACAAGGCAACGCTCGTTGCCGCGCTCGGCATTGATGCGGCGCGGGAACGGCGCGACAGCCTCGTGGCGGCGGCAATCGCCGCGCTCGATTCGTTTCCGCAAGGCACCAAGGCGACGGTCTTGAAAGAGGCGGCCCGTTTCGTCGCCGCACGGAACCATTGATGCCGCGCCACAGCCCAATTTCGCCAGGGTGGTGGCGCATCTTCCGGTGTTGGCTTCCCCTTCGCATCGTGCGAGGCCATCCGCGTCTCTTCGCGAGCATGGCGGTCAGCATCCTCGCGGGCGTTCTCTTACCCGACCCATTTCGCCCGGCGACAAGGCTTTTGATCGCTTGGAACGCGGGAACCTGGCTTTATTTCATTGCCTCTGGGATCATGATCGCCCGGGCGACTCCGCAATCGATGCGGCGGCGGGCAAGGATGAGCGACGAGGGAAGATTTTTTATTCTCGTGCTCACCAGCCTTGCGGCTATCGCGGCAATTGCCGCAATCCTCGCGGAGTTCGCCATCGTCAAGGATTTATCGGGGACGATCAAGGGCCTGCATATAGCGCTCGCGGCGGCGACGATCGTCAGCGCCTGGTTCTTCATCCATCTGACCTACGCCTTCCATTACGCGCATGAATTTTTCGATGAATATTTCGCCGAACCTGGCAGACCGGCGGCCGAGCGCGGCGGCTTGGCTTTTCCTGGAACCGAGCACCCTGACTATTATGACTTTTTATATTTTTCCTACGTGATCGGCGTCGCGTGCCAGACCGCCGACATCAACATTTCTTCGCGGGCGATGCGGCGGGTGGCGCTCGTTCATTGCGTCCTCGCTTTCTTTTTCAACACCGCGGTGCTAGCGCTCACCATCAACATCGCCGCCGGGCTGATTTGACCGGGGACTGATTAACCTTCGCGGGCCGGCATGTTCGCGATCTCCACGCGCTCGCTCAAGCCCGGCGCGGTGAAGCCAAACACGCGGCCATAAAAATCGAGTTCCAGCTCAAGCACGCGGCGCAGGGTCTCGGCCTTGCGAAACCCATGTCCCTCGCCCGCGAAGGTATAAAAGGCGACAGGCAAGCCCCGCGCGGTCATCGCCGCGACCATAGTCTCCGCCTGGTTGGGCGGAACCGTCTTGTCGTCCTCGCCTTGAAAAAAGATCACCGGACAGGTGAGCCTGTCGATATGGTGGACCGGCGACCGCTCGTCATAGAGCGCTCGTGCTTGCGGCAAGGGTCCGATCAGCCGGTCGAGATAGCGGGACTCGAATTTGTGGGTGTCCTTGGCGAGGAGCATGAGATCGCCGACACCGTAAAAGCTTGCTCCCGCCTTGAACAGGTTCAGGGACGTCAACGCGGCAAGCGTGGTGAAACCCCCTGCACTTCCGCCGCGAATGACGAGGCGGGCGGCATCGGCGAGCCCGCGTTCGACAAGATAATTCGCGGCGGCGGCGCAATCCTCGACATCGACGACTCCCCATTGACCGTAGAGCCCCTCGCGATAGGCGCGGCCATAGCCGGTCGAGCCGCCGTAATTGACATCGACGACGCCAAAGCCGCGACTCGTCCACCATTGGATGTTCAATGAAAAACTGTTGGTGGTCATGCTGGTCGGCCCGCCATGCGACAAGACGACAAGCGGGGGCAATTCGCCGGAGGGGCCTTTGTAATCGCGGTTCTTAGGCGGATACCAGAAGCCATGTCCGGTGCGGCCACGGGTCGGGAATGTGATCGGCTCGCCGAGCGAAATGGTTTCTTCCGGGAGCACGGCAGGGGCGGCGGCGCGAACGACGAACGGCACGCCGCCGTCCACTCTTGGCCTTAAGATGACCGAGGGCGGCGCGGCCGGAGGTGTCGCGATATAAGTCAAACCATCGCCGAGCGCGCGTGGGCAATCATGCACCTGGCCGATGCCAAGCGGCGCGATCCTGCCGTCCGCGATCAACACGGCGGTCCTGATCCCGTCGCGGACAATCGCGGCAACGATCCGCCCATCGGCGAGAAAATCGTAGTAGTGCCGACGGAAAACCCAATGCGGACCGCCGATCTCGGCTTCGACTGGCGCCAAGGCTTCCGTAGCGATGCCGCGCAACGCATAGAGGTTCCACCACCCCATCCGGTCGGAGCAAAAATAGAGCGTGCCGCTGGCCGACCACTCCGGCTGCACGATTGCTTGCGGCGTCTCGCCCGCCGCCAGACGCGGCGCTTCGAGCGCGCCTTCGTTCGTCACGCCGGCCACGAAAAGCCTGGTCCCGTCCCAAGGCATGTCGGGATGGTCCCAGGCGATCCAGGCAAGCATGTTCCCGCTCGATGACAGGCGCGGCGAACTCAGGAAATCCGGTCCCTCGACCAAGATTGTCTCGGCGCCGTCCGGATCGAGCGGCAAGGCAACGATAGTAGCCTTTGGATCGGTAAGAGGACGCGAGCGGTGGTCTTCCCGCACGGCAAGAATGCGGCGGCGCGGCAAGTCGAATGCGAAATCGGCGTAGCGGCAGTCTTCCGGCGTTTCGATCCGGCGCGGCGGGGCGCCGGCCTCGATGAGCCAGACACTCCCGTCGGCGCGTTCGCTGACAACGACGGTGCTCTGCTCCACCCCGTAGGCGCCGCCGCCGTATTCATGAACACGGCTGCCGACATTGAAGGGCGGCGGCGTGAGGTCTGCGATCCCGCCATCCGCCCGGCGGCGGCATAAAACCGTGCGGCCGTTTTCCATCGGCCTGGCTTCGAGCCAGTAAAGGTCTTGGCCATCGACACAGAGGCCGCTAAGACCAATCGCCGCCTCGGTCATGAGTTCGACGCTCACCGGCGAGACCCAGGCGCCATAGGGAGCTATGATCTTAGTCATTGGGGATCCGGGCTACGTGAGCCGGGGACGCGATTTACTTGAGGATGAAGGGCCCCATGCTGTTTCACGGGTCCATTATGGGCCGTGGAAAGACGCCAGCCAAGTTGGAACTCATGGTGATCGGGTGAAGAGGCGCCACGTGATGACGCGCCCGCAAGCATCCGAGCAACTATGCTCGCGATGGATCGCCGAGACCTCTCTTGAATCCATCCCGCCAACTCGGCCAAATCAAATTCAAGCCGAAGGCGCGCTTTGCCTTGGCGTTCGAGGCGCCCCGCACATCGGTCATGAACACGACGGCGTCGCCGATCACGAAACGGGCGATCCAGGCGGGGATCCTGCGTGGCGGTTTGGCGCCGAGCGCCTCCGCCAGGGCGGGCAGCCATTGCGACACGCGGGCCGGATCGTCATCCACGATGTTATAGACCCCAGGTGCACCACGTTCGACCGCGGCCCGCGTGAAGCGGGCGGCGTCGTCGACGTGAGTGAACGACCAAACGCCGCCGCCGCCGCCAACGATCGGGATGCGCCGCTCGCGAACATCGTTCACCATCCAGCCATCCTTGCTGATCGCAGTGCCCGGTCCATAGAACGACCCGTAACGCAAGACCAGGCCCTCCAAACTGGACTCACCGATGATCGCGGATTCCAAATAGCGGATCGCTTCGAGCGTGCGGCGAAACGCCGCCGGCGGCTCTGGATCAAGCGGGTCCTCCTCTGTCTTTATTGGGCCTCCCGCTCGCGCATAAGGCCAACCCGCAAAGCTTTGCGTGATAAACCGGCGTGCGCCGGCGGCGCGAGCGGCGGCCAGCAAATTATCCGTGCCCGCTGTGCGCAACCGGTTGGTCGCGGCAAATCCCCGATCAAAATTTCGCAGATCGATCTTCTTGATGGACGTGAGTTCGTGAACGACAATCTCTGGCTTCTGCCGGTGTACCACTTCCATCACGGCCGCTCGATCAAGCGCGTCGGCGATGATTGGCGTGACGCCAATTCTCCGCAAAAGGCCAGCTTTGGCGGGAGAACGCGTCAGTCCGGCGACCTCATGCCCCGCCGCCGTCAATAGTAGGACAAGGCGGCGGCCAACCACTCCGGTCGCTCCCGCGACAAAAATTTTCATTTGACAGGCTCGCTAGCGAGAGCGGAAACAAATTTCCGCCACTTCATGCCGGAAACCCCCTTGGCGAACGAGAGTCCAGGGGAAATCAATTTTAGCACGGCGGCGGCTGCTACTGGAGATTCTTACCCCGCATGGTCAAGGTTCATACCGGAACAAGACTGCTTGGCCGCGCCCTCGAAGCGCCGCGAACCCCGGACGAAGCGACGCTCGATCGCGTCGCCAATCCGCATCAGGGCGAAAATTATATCGCCCGCTTCACTGCGGCGGAATTTACTGCCCTCTGTCCGGTCACCGGCCAGCCTGATTTCGCGCTACTCGTGATCGACTATCTTCCCGGCGCATGGCTCGTCGAATCGAAATCCCTAAAACTCTACCTCACGTCGTTTCGCAATCATGGGGCTTTCCACGAGGATTGCACCTTGCGGATCGGCAAGGATCTCGCCCTTTGCCTGGAACCGCGCTGGCTGCGGATCGGCGGCTATTGGTTTCCGCGTGGGGGAATCCCGATAGATGTATTTTGGGCAACGGGGGAGCTGCCGGAGGGGACATGGGTGCCAGATCAAGGCGTGCCGCCCTATCGCGGTAGGGGATAGGTCGACGCAATCACACCAGCCGCGATTGCTCCACCGCGGCGGCGATAAAACTTGCAAACAGCGGGTGAGGCTCGAAAGGCCGCGATTTGAGCTCGGGATGAAACTGCACGCCGATGAACCAGGGATGACCGGACAATTCGATCGTCTCCGGCAACAGGCCGTCCGGCGACATGCCGGCGAAGACGAGACCTTTTTGGGCGAGCCTTTCGCGGTAGGCGGTGTTGACCTCGAAACGATGCCGGTGGCGCTCGGATATGCTGGTCGCACCATAAATGGCGGCGATCCTTGACCCCGGCAACAGTTCCGCGCAATAGGCGCCAAGCCGCATCGTTCCGCCGAGATCGCCTTTGGCGGCGCGGATTTCGAGCTCATTGCCGCGCAGCCACTCGGTCATCAGCCCGACGGCGGGCTCCTTCGCCGGACCGAATTCGCTCGAATTGGCCTCGGGCATACCCGCCAGGGATCGCAGAGCCTCAATGACCGCCATCTGCATCCCGAAACAGATCCCAAAGTAGGGGAGTTTGCGTTCGCGGGCGAAACGCGCGGCGAGTATTTTGCCTTCCGCGCCGCGCTGGCCGAAGCCGCCCGGAACCAGAATGCCATGCACATGTTCGAGGTAAGGCGCCGGATCGCTGGTTTCGAAAATTTCCGATTCGATCCAATCGAGGTGGACCTTGACCCGGTTGGCCATGCCGCCATGGCTCAACGCTTCGGTCAAGGATTTATAGGCGTCCTTAAGCCCGGTGTACTTGCCGATGATCGCGATCGTGACTTCGCCTTCCGGGTTGGAGAGCCGCTCTATGACCGCGTTCCAGCGGCCCATGTCGGGCTTCGGCGCGGGTTCGATCCCGAAAGCGGCCAACACTTCCTTGTCCAGCCCAGCCGCGTGATAGGCGTGCGGCGCCTCGTAGATCGAGGCGACGTCGCGGGCTTCGATCACCGCGCTTTCGCGCACGTTGCAGAAAAGCCCGATCTTGCGCCGCTCCTCACGCGGGATCTCGCGATCGGTGCGGCAGAGAAGGATGTGCGGCTGGATGCCGATCGAGCGCAGTTCCTTGACCGAATGCTGGGTCGGCTTGGTCTTCAGTTCGCCCGCGCTTGGAATGAACGGTAGCAGCGTGAGGTGAATAAAGATCGCGTGCCCTCGCGGCAATTCATTGCCGAGCTGGCGGATCGCCTCAAAAAAGGGGAGGCCCTCGATATCGCCGACGGTGCCGCCGATCTCGACGAGGACGAAATCGACGCCCTCGTTGCCGCTTAGCACGAACGCCTTGATCGCATTGGTGACGTGCGGAATGACCTGGACGGTCGCGCCAAGGTAATCACCGCGGCGTTCCTTGGCGATGATCTCCTGATAGACGCGGCCGGTCGTGATATTGTCTTCCCGCATCGCGGGCCGGCCGGTGAAGCGCTCGTAATGACCAAGATCGAGATCGGTTTCCGCGCCGTCCTCGGTGACGAACACTTCGCCGTGCTGATAGGGGCTCATCGTCCCCGGATCGACGTTCAGATAAGGGTCGAGCTTGCGCAGCCGGACGCTATAACCACGCGCTTGGAGAAGCGCGCCGAGCGCCGCCGCCGCGAGCCCCTTGCCAAGCGATGACACCACGCCGCCGGTGATGAAGATAAACCGCGCCATGGGGCTTGGGACTTATCCTGTTTCCGCCCGTTTGGGGAGGCAAATTATGCGCCGTTTCCTTTTTTGCACATAAACGCGAAGGTTATTTCGACCAGGGCGGACCCGAGGCCGGGGGCGGAGCCTTGGCCGGGCCGGACGCGGCCTGTGGCGGCGCCGGTTGCACCATGATGGAAGCGGGCGGAGCCGGAGGCGCGGCAGGCCCGGTTTGAACCGGCGCCAGCGGAGCGAGGGGGGTCGCGGGCTGCTTTACGGGAGGCAAATTCAGACCTTGCGGCGCCGCAGGCGCGGCAGGTTGCGGCTGGCCCGGCAAGGTCAGACCCGGCGGAAGCGCCGGCGGCTTGGCCGCCTGGTCTTCCATCCGTCTCAATTGGTCGAGCAAACTTCCCTTGCCCTCCTCCTTTTTTGCCGCGCCCTCGCTCGGCGGTTCGATCGGCGTGATGCTTTGAAAGGTCACTTCCGGGGCTTGATTGAACCGGGCGAGAATCGTCAAGCCCATGCTGGTCGCGAAAAACAGCGCCGCCAATATGGCGGTCGCGCGGGTCAGCGCGCTGGCCTGGCCGCGTCCGGTCATGAAGCCGCCGCCGCCGCCGACGCCAAGGGCTCCGCCCTCGGAGCGCTGCAAGAGCACGGTCACGACGAGGACGACCACGATCATGAGATGAACGACGATCAGGACCGACTGCATGGATTATACTCTCCCGGATTCTTGGAAGCTTGCCTCAACAAATGTAGCGAGGCGGACTGAACGCAAGTTTGAATTTGAGCCCTTTTAACGATCCCGTAGCCGCGTGGCTAGATGGATCGCGTCGGCGATCGTCCGAAGCTCGATTCAAAACTCATATGGTTTCATGTGGAGAACGGCAATTTGCCATCCCGAATCGCCCCCGAATCAGCAATGATGGAGGAAGAACGATGTAAGGAAACCATCATGTCTAAAACACGTATTCTTCTCATGGAAGCAGGCGTTGTCCTTAAGGAAGTTAAACTTGAAAGCGGCCCAACCATATTGGCAAAGGCCTATTCTGTCTCAACAAGAAGAACACCTGAAGTCTGGCCGGCAGAAAATCTAGAACAAGCCCTAAAGCATTACAATGAGGAACTCGAAAGGTGCACGAGCCTGGCAGGTGCATGAGCCCACGCTCACCGGTAAACGCCGGCGATCGCCATGAACTCGGCAGAGTGCAGGCTCGCACCGCCGACGAGCGCGCCATCGACGTCTTCAATCGACAGAAGTTCCGCGGCGTTGGTCGGCCGCACCGAGCCGCCATAGAGAATGCGCAGGCTGGCGCCTTGCCCCGGCAGATGCTGGTTCACCCGGCCACGGATGAAGCCATGCATTTCGGCGATGTCCCGCCGAGTCGGCGTAAGACCCGTGCCGATCGCCCAGACCGGCTCGTAGGCAATGATAATTTGTCCCGGCGGCGAATTTTCCGGAATCGAACCCGCCAGTTGCACGCCGACGATGGAGAAGGCGTCGCCCGCCTCGCGCTCGGCTTTCG
>DASYNQ010000252.1:0-3758 GCA_036008425.1 Methylocella sp.
CGTGATAGTGATCGTGGCCGACGAGAGTTCCGGAAATTGGCGGACCTGGAGCTTCAAGCCGGATTGAATCCCGGCGAGCAAAATCAATAGGCTGACCACGCTGGCCAATACCGGCCGCCGGATAAAAATATCGGTAAAGGACATCCCTTATTCCTTCGGCCGCACCGCTGGCGGTTTGAGGCGTGCGGCGGGGTCGATGCGCACCCGTGCACCGGACTGCAGCTTGAGCTGACCTTCGGTCACGATTGTTTCGCCCGGCTCGACGCCTTCGACGATGGCGACCCGGTCTTCCCGCGTGTCGCCGGCGCGCACCACCCGGCGTTCAACTTTCAAAACCGCATCTTCATTGGCCGGATTGGCCGGCGCCGCCTGCGCCCCGCCTGGATCCGGCGCGAAGGGCTTCACCACGAAAACGCTGTCGCCATAGAGCGAGTAAGTGACCGCGGTCCGGGGCAGCGTCACGACTTTCTGAGGCGCGCCCGCGATGACGTTCACATTGGCGAACATCCCAGACCATAGTTGCCTTTTCTTGTTGTCAATCTGGCCCCGCACCAAAACATTGCGGCTATCCTGGGCGACACGCGCATCGACGGTCTTGATCACGCCGTGGAAAATCTGGCCGGGATAAGCATCGACCTCGACTTCGATGGCTTGCCCCGGCTTTAGGAGATCGAACGATTTTTCGGGAATAGGGAAATCGACGAAAATCGGATCGAGTTGCTGCAAGGTGATGAGGCTCATTCCCGGCGACACATATTGTCCGAGATCCAATTTACGAATGCCGACCCGCCCGGCGAACGGCGCGGTGAGCATTTTCTGGGCGATGATCGCGCTGACCCGTTCGGCGGCGGCGGCGGCCGAATCGCGCGCGGCCTCGGCGGCATCGAAATTCGCCTTGGCCGTGTTGCCGCGCTGAATCAGCTGACGCTGTCTTTCGAGCGCCAGGTCGGCGTTCTTGAGGACCGCGAGATTATTCTTGAGATCGGCCTGCTCCACCGAATTGTCGATTTCAAAAAGAGGGGCGCCCTTTTCAACGTCCTGGCCCGACTCGACGCGGACCGATACGACCGCTCCGCCGATTTGAGGCGCGATATCGATTTCTTGCACCGCCCTGAAAGTCCCAATCGCCGGCAGGCGCGGCGCCCAGGTCTCGATTTCGGCCATGGCGACCGCGACCGAAGCGGGAGGAGGAGGCGCCTCTAGGATGAAGCGCTTGATCATCCCGGGCTTGACGACGAAGTGGAAATACCCAAGGCCGCCGCCAAGAGTTGCAAGCAAGACCAATACGGCAATGAAAATGATACTGCGCTTCAACGTTTACCGACCGATGGCTTACAGAATCCGGCACGCCGGAGATCCTCGAAAAATCACAGAACGTATTGGTCCAATTTGAATCTGGCCGCCGGCCGCCGATGCGTGGGTCCACATCACGAATTTGTCGCGCAGGAGTCGCGAACGCGCAAGAACTGCTTCATGGAAATCCAGCGGTTCCAATCATATTTAGCCGTCGCTCGGCTGCGATTTCGCCGCCATCTAGCCACCTAAACCTTATGGGCGCGGGCCAAGCCATGACCTTTGCAATGCGCCAAATTTACGCCCGATTCGACCGATCGACAGAACGTGAATCACAACACAAGCGGGCGAAACTACGGCAAAGGCAATCGGTATTATAAACTGAATGTGTCGGCAGGCTTACGCGCGAACCCAGCGGCCGTTTCCGGCCACTGGGTTCCCATCGACACCTGAAACTCGGAGATTACGTCAACGCTTGAGGCTGTCGACAACTTTGCGTCCGGCATCCTTAATATCGCCGGCCGACTGCCGCGCCGCGCCTTCCGCCTTGTCCGCCTTTCCTTCCGCCTGGGCCTTTTTGTCGCCGGTCAAAGCCCCCGCCGCGTCCTTGACGGCGCCTTTGGCCTTCTGCGCCGCGCCCTTTACATGTTCCTTGTCCATCTTGAGTTCCTTTTGGTGGTTAGGAGACCGCCGTTAAACGTCAGAGCAACGCCATGGTTCCATGGCGCCTGCGTGTTGCCGCTGCATGTCCGCGTGGCGCGCAAGCTTCGCCACCACCTATCCGGAAGCTTTGCCTTGCCCGGTGCGGGGCGGTGTTTCGCGTTTGCGCCGGACCTCTTCGAGGATTGACGCTTTTACGTAAGCGCTTAAGCGATTGATCGATTCGATGTTCGGCAACCGATTGCGCGATTACTATGCGCGCCGCCGGCATGCCGCAAGATCGGTTGCCACCACGGTGTTGGCCAGACCGTCGCCACGCCGCTCTTTATTTGGCGCCGATTGGCGCGTCGTTTCCCGCTCGGCGGAAAACGGGATAGGACGGGATAGGATAAGAGTCGATACGGCATCAGCGGCACCTTGACTCGTGGCGCGACGGCAAATGAGAAAGTAGGAGCAGGTTCGAACGGGCGGGCGAAATCTTGCGGCGGGCTTAACCATGACCATTGATCTTTGCCAAGGAGACGGCCATGGACACCAACAAACAAGCAAAGACCTGGACTAGAAGGAACAGACGCTTAATCAGCTCCTCGCCGAGCTCGACGGTTTCGACCCCTCGACCGGCGTCATATTGCTCGCTGCGACGAACCGGCCAGAAATTCTCGACCCCGCGCTGCTCCGGGCCGGCCGCTTCGATCGCCAAGTCCTTGTCGATCGCCCCGACCGCAAGGGTCGCCTAGAAATTTTGAAGGTGCATGTGCATAACATCGTCGTCGATCCCAAAGTCGATCTCGATCGCATTGCCGCCATGACGACGGGCTTCACCGGCGCCGATCTCGCCAATCTTGTCAACGAGGCGGCGGTCGTCGCGACCCGCCGCGACAGCCCGCAAGTAACTTTCGAGGATGTGACGGCGGCGACCGAACGCATCGTTGCCGTGCTCGAAAAGAAGAGCCGGATTTTGACGCCGCCGGAGCGCCGCCGCGTCGCCTATCACGAAGTTGGGCATGCGCTGGTCGCGCCGAGTCTGCCGGGCGTCGATCCTGTCTTGAAGGTGTCGATCATCCCTCGCGGCGTCGGCGCGCTCGGCTATACGATCCAGCACCCGACGGAAGACCGCTTTGTTTTGGCGGCCAGCGAATTGCGCCATCGCATCGCCGTGCTCATGGGCGGTCGCGCCGCCGAAGTTCTCCTGTTCGAAGGCGACATTTCGACTGGCGCGGCCGACGATCTCCAGCGCGCCACCGATATCGCCACCGAAATGGTGACGCTCTACGGCATGGCTGAAACCGTCGGACAACGCACCTATAAGCCCGCGCCGCAAGGGTTCCTTTCGGGCCAGGCACTCGACAAGCCGGTGGCTTCGGAAGCCACACTGCGCGAGATCGATCTGAGCGTCCGCGGTATCGTCGCCGATGCCTTCGACGAAGCGCGCGCCATTCTGACGAGGCGGCACGCCGATCTCGACCATGGCGCCGAGCTCTTGCTGGCGAAGAAAGCGATCACCGCGGAGGATTTTCCGGCTATCCGGCAGACCAAGCCGGGAAGCCGCCCGTCGCGGCAACGGTTTCAGCCTGATTTTTTTTCGTGGCGGCGAGGATTTCGGCGTGGTTCTTACACCACATGCCGCGACCCGCGATCCATGGTATTACGTTGATTCATTTTCCATTTCAGGGAGCCCCGCCGTGGATCACGCCGTGTCCATTTCACCACTAGCGGGCGCCGCGGACGATCCGGTCGAACGAACCGAGGGGAGCCTTGCGGCGGGGGTCCTCTTCCTTTGCGATCACGCGGCCAACGCGCTGCCA
>DASYNQ010000253.1:0-4257 GCA_036008425.1 Methylocella sp.
AAGCTCAGGCTGTTCGAGAAGCAGCTTGCAGAGCGCGACGCGGCGGCGCTCGCCGCCGGAAAGTTTTCCGACCGCCGAATCGCCGGGTGGACAGCCGAGGGTGTCCATTGCCTGATCGACCCGCGCATCGAGATCCCAAAGGCCCTTGGCCTCGATCTCGTCCTGCAATCTGGTCATTTCATCGGCGGTCTCGTCGGAATAGTTCATCGCCAGCTCATTGTAGCGGTCGAGGATCGCCTGTTTTCCGGCGACGCCTTGAATCACATTGCCGCGCGCATCGAGACTATCGTCGAGCGGCGGCTCCTGCGGCAGATAGCCGACGCGGGCGCCTTCGGCGACGAAACCCTCGCCGGTAAACTCCTTGTCGATCCCGGCCATGATCCGCAAAAGCGTCGATTTGCCCGCCCCGTTGACGCCGAGGACGCCGATCTTGGCGTCGGGATAGAATGAAAGATTGATATTTTCCAGGACCTTTTTTCCGCCTGGGTAGGTCTTGCCGAGACCTTGCATGTGATAAACGAATTGCCGCGCCATGGAGTTTTAGTCTTTCAGCCGGAAACCCTAAGATGCGAAGGTTTAACCGCGTAGCTAAGGTCGGTCCAGGCCGCTCATCGAAACACGGCGTCCGAAGCGCAAAAAAAGATTGCGGCCCCGACGGCGCCATAGTGGGCTGCCAACTTGCAATCTGAAGCTCGCGGGAAAGAATTGCCCTTTCGAGCCAAGACCAGGCGTTCGCGAAAAGGATATGACTGTGGCTGATACCGGATTGGGCGCTCTCGGCGCGATTGTTCCTGGCTCCCGTCTCGCGGCGCCCAACGCCGTCCCGTCCCGTCCTCCGGCAAGCCGGATAGTCGAAGTCGAACCCGAAGCGGTTTCGTCTCAGGCGATCTTTGCCGCCGACCTTCCCGACGGACCTGACGCGCTTGGGCTCGATGCGCCGCTCGGCCTTCTTGCCGGGCTCGCCGCGCATGCGCGCATCGAAACTCCGCTCACGATCGGCCTCTTTGGACCGTCCGGTTCGGGCAAGAGCTTTGCCTTGACAAAGCTTATCCGATCGATCGAGGATTTGCGCGCGGCCACTCCGGCTGCGCCCTATATCGGTGAAATCGTCACTCTTCGGGTCGACGCCGCCCATATTGACGGCCATCCGGCGACGGCTCTCGCCGGCGCGCTTCATGCGAGCCTTGCCAGGACTTTTCCAGCTCTTGCGGCCGAAGCCGCGCGTGCCGCGCGCGATCCGCGTGCCGAAGCGAGCGAGGCCTTGGAGCGGCTCGATGTGTCCCGCCGCAAATTCGAGGCCGAAAAGCGTTCCCTTGACGACGCCAGCGCCAGGCGCGCGCGTCTTGCCGAGACGATACTCTATCAAACCGCCGGATCGCAGATCGATGCCTATACATGCGCCAGCAAGGCCCGGATCAAAGGTCTTCTCGCCAAGCTCGGATCGCCAAGCGATCCGCTTCTGGCCTACAAGGATATGGTGCAAGCGATCGCCAGCACGCCTGGGGGAGCTCGACGTGCCGGCTTCGCGACGCGGGCTTTTTTTGCGTTCAAGGGGCAAACGAGGTTGATCGCGACGGCGCTCCTTTTGCTTGTTTTGGGCGCGGCTCTTGGTTTTGCTATTGACGAGGATACAGCCTGGCTTGGCTGGCTGCGGGCCAACGAATCCTCCGTTTCAATCGCGAACTGGCTCGAAGCTCATATGGATTTGCTGGCAAGCCTGCGCGGAATAGTTTTCGTAGGCGCGGCGATCGCACTCGGCGTCAACGTTTGGCGGGCCGCCCGTTTACTTCAGCTTGTGTTTCGCGGCGCGGCCTTGCTGCAAGCCGATCTGGATGTCGCCCGGCGCGAAACGGACGGCCTTTTCGCCCATCAGGCGCGCCGCGTGGCGGCCCTTGCCGCCGACGTGAGCAGGCTTTCCCGCCTCGCCGCCGAGGCGGAAAGGCGGGCGGTCGACGCGCTTCCGGTTGACTCCACGCTCGCCGAGCCCTCGCCCTTCGCCATCGATACCGCGACACAGCAAGCGCAAGCCTTCGCGGCGGCGGTTGGCGCTATGATCGCAAGGCCTCGCGAAACGAGAACCGGGAAGAGCGGCGGAGCGCCAGGGCGCATCGTTGTCGCACTCGATCATCTCGATGCCGTGCCCACTTCCCGCGGGCGTGAAATTCTTGTTTATGCGCGGTCCTTGTTCAACCAAGGGTTTGTAATGTTGATCGCGGCCGATCGTGGCCGGCTCGCCGACACGGCAGGCGAGACCTCGCCGAGCCTCGACAAATGGATCCAGGTGCCGGTTCAGATCGGCGAGATCGCATCGCGTGCCAATTATGCGACGCTGGTCCGCGCGATTCTCGGCGGACGGGACGCCCCAGAGCCGCGGGCTCGCAACGCGGAGACATCGGCGCTCCCGGCACTCGACCAGCCGGTGTCCGCCGCCGAAACCCAACTTCTCGCCGATTTAGCGCCGCTCGCGGGCAGCTCGGCCCGCGCCTTGAAGCGCTTCGTCAATCTCTATCGCCTGACCCGGTCGGCAGGCACGAATCATCAAGGCGCGCTCGCCTTCATGCTGGCCCTGGACGCCGGCGGCACGCCATCCGAAATCGCCGCCGTGAATGATGCGCTATCGAACAGCGAGCCGGATGCGGATCTCGACCTTCATCACTGTGGCCCGCGCGTCGTCGAGGCGCTGGCCGCGGTGCGATCCGCACAAGGGGAAGTAAGTGTCGCCGCCGCGCGGCGCGCGGCCGCGACCGCCCGGATGTTCTCGTTCAACAGTTGAGGCAGAAGCCCCTTCCCCACCGAGGGGGCCTATGACGCCGGCTTCTTCGATTTGGGGCGAAGCGGCCTTCACCCTTCTTGAACGAGGTCTGATTGACCTCCTTTTCGCGCAGCCTATCAGTGGGGTTTCATCCGCCCTTTCGTATTGCCTTGAACCGCACTCGCAGGAGGCTTCAAAAAGTCGTCGAACCGCTGCTGGACGATAGCGTAGCATTCGCACGCTGCCTTTTCCAGGCCGGGACGATCGACGATTAGTATCTTCCCCCGGCGGTAGCCGATGACACCGGCGGCCTGCATCGCTTGCGCGGCAAGCGTCACCGATTTCCGGTCGGCACCCAACATGTGAGCCAAAAATTCGTGCGTGTAGGACAGCTCCTCGGTTTCGGCGCGATCATGCATCATGAGGAGCCAGCGGCACAATCTCTGTTCGATCGTATGCATGGCATTGCACGCGGCGGTCTGCTGAACCTGCGCCAGCTGCGTCTCCGAATAACTTACCAGGAGATTGCGCACGTGGTCACTCCGCTCGAACTCCGCTCGCAAAATCTCGATGGGAACGCGCACCAAGCCACCTTCCAATTGCACGAGGCATTGATTGAAGGAGGTTCGGCTATACATCGCCGCGAAGAGGCCAAATGCGCCTTCGTTCCCAATGTTCGCTGTCTCGATTGCCGCGCCGTTCGCTAAAACCGTCAACAGTGAGAGAACGGCGCCCCTCGGGAAGTAGACGTATTCAAGGAAGCCGCCCGCCTCGCATACAACGTCACCAAGCAGGAGGCAGACCGGTTGAATGTGGGGATCGAGCCGAGCGCGGCTGGCAGGCTCAAAGGCGCCGAGCAACCGATTGGTATGCTCGGCTGAGGCGAGCATTATTGCGCGTCTGCGAGCACTGTTTGCTTTTTGGTCCATGGGCCAGGATAGCACTGTACCTGACATTCCCAAAACAAATAAAGGCGGATGACGGGGTTTTATTGTCACCTGTTTCAAATCATTTAGCTTCGCCATGACAGGCAAGCTCGAGAACCATAGCGGCGATCGTGGTTCAAACTGTGGATTGTCTAATTTTATTTTGCTTTATTGTGGCGTCGCTAACATGGCGGCTTATTATGACACTTGTATCATATCAAAGAGCTAAGAGGAAAATCATGGCTAAAGAGAGCGCGCCGGCCAAATCCGCCGAGACTCGCATTGAAGGCGCGATCAATGATGTCGCGATCAAAGGAATGGTTGGAGGGTTTGGCGTAGGCCCATTCCCGCAAAGCTCTGCACGAAGCGTTCGGACTTTCCGTTGCTTCTAGGCGGATAGGGTGTGGTGCGCTTGTGCTTGATTTTTAGCATTCGCAACGCCTTTGCGTGAGCTCAGCGAACGGAAGCTGACGCCATGGTCTGTCATGACGCGAAGGACCCTGATGCCGTGATCGCGATAGCAGCGCAAGGCATTGAACAGAAATTTCAGGCAGGAGCGGCGTGTTTCATCCGGCAAGA
>DASYNQ010000254.1:0-3391 GCA_036008425.1 Methylocella sp.
GGACCCGCATAAGTCGCTTCGAGATCGATGATGTCGCGCAACAGAACCTTGCTGTCGTTCACTTCGTCGCGCCAAATAATGATTGCCTGAAAGGTGAGCGGGCTTTCGCAAAGTCCTGCGATCATCGCCTCGCGGCCAGCCTCGATGCGCTTGGCGATGGCGATTTCGCCCTCGCGCGACAAGAGTTCGACCGAGCCCATTTCGCGCAGATACATCCTGACAGGATCATCGGTGCGATCGGCGGGTTCGGACGAACGTGTGGTGACCTGCTTCGCTTGCACGGCCTCGATCAGGTCGCCGCCCTCCACTTCTTCTTCCTCGGCGGTTTCCTCGGGCGATGCGTCGTCGTGTTCCTCGTTCTCGATGACATTGATGCCAATCTCGCTCAGCATTGCTAAAATGTCTTCGATTTGCTCAGAATTAACTTCCTCGGACGGAAGCACGGCATTCAATTCCGCGTAAGTCACAAAGCCCCGCTTCTTGGCGAGCTTGATCATCCGCTTGACCGCGGCATCGGTGAGATCGAGCAAGGGGCCGTCGGCGACTTCGACCGCGCCACGTTCCGTGCCGGGATTCGCACTGTCCTTTTTCGCCATCAAAGGCCTCCAAATTCGCGGAAAATTACGGCAACCGTTCCATTGCGCGGAAGCTTTCTTGAATCAAGGCCTTGTCCGTCCTCGAGCATATTCCGAAAAAGTTGACCGACTTTTCCGATCAGAACATGCTCCAACCCTTTGAATCTGAGCGAACCATTTTCGATCAGACGATTCCATCTGATCGGGAAACGCTCTTAACGCGGCGCCGGCGGGTCGAAGGCCAGCGCGCCCCCGCCCCCGAAAATGGTCGGATGCGCGGTCAAAGCCCCTCTTCAACATTGTGTCCGCGCAAACATCGTGTGCTCGCACCGTGCTTCAACCGTTCATCTTTCAGAATTCAGTCGCGGCGCCGCCTTTGTTTCCAGTGTTTCCAGGCGTGCTGATCGGCCGCCAAAACGACGTCCCGCTCCTCCCAGCCGCTCATAAGGTTCCGCTCGGGCGCCCCGATTGCGCGCCAAAGCCTTCCACCGCGGCCTCAATCCCGCCGAGAGCCGACAATTGCGCCTGAATATCCTTGAGACGGCCGAGATTGGCCTCGCTGGAATCCTTACCTAGAGCTAATTCAGCCAATTGCAACTCCTTATGTAACCTCCTGGCTCGGCGGTGCAAGCTTAAGGCTTGCTTCAAAACTTCGTCCGCGTCGGCGTCGGCGGCTCCAGCTTTGGCATACCAGTGCGACGCATGCGCCGCCATTCCGTCAAGCTGTTGCAGGATCGCGCCGAAACCCTGGCCTTCAACGGCGGCGCGAAGGCTTGGCGCATCCGGGCTTGGCTCGTCACGGGCCTGCGCGGGAAGATGCGCACTGGTGGCGGAAGCGAGAAGCGCATCGCGCAACGCGCCCGCCTCGGCGCTTGAAAGCGTGATTTCGGCCAGGTCCTCAATATGCCGGCCGATCAATCCCGGATGATTGAGAAGAAGCAATAAAATCAGCGCGTCGCGCGGGGGAAGGCTAGGCTTTCCAGGGCCAAACAGGGGCGATTTCGCCAGGCTCTGACTGACCAAGGGCGCCGCCGCTAAATTGCTTTTTGGCTCGCTTGACCTTTGCCACGCGGTTTTGGGTCCACCTCCACCCGCGGCGTTGGCCGCCGCGAACGGGCGATAGCCGCCGCGTCCGAAGAATTGAAAAAGCCGTTCCTTGAAGGCCGCCTTGTAATGGCGGCGCAGCGCCTCGTCCCTGATCTCGCGGGCGATTTCGCCAAACCGCCGCTCGAGCCCGGCGCGGCGTTCCGGCGTGGCGAAAATCTTGTTTTCGGTTTCCCGGATCCAGATGAGGTCCGCGAGCGGCACGGCGCGCGCGAGAAGCTGCGCAATAGCCTCGCGCCCGCCGGAATGGACGAGGTCGTCGGGATCCTGACCTTCGGCCAAAAGCGCGAAGCCGAGCGAGCGGCCGGGCCCGATCAGGGGCAGCGCCACGTCGATCGCCCGGTCCGCCGCCTTGCGTCCGGCCCTATCCCCGTCGAAGCAAAGGATCGGCTCCTCCGCCATTTTCCACAAGAGCTCGCATTGATCTGGCGTCAAGGCGGTCCCGAGAGGCGCCACCGTGGCGTCGAAACCCGCCGAAGTCATCGCGATAACATCGACATAGCCTTCGACGACAATGAGTTGTCCGCTCGATTGCGCGGCCTTGCGCGCGTGATAGTGATTGTAAAGGATGGCGCCTTTATGGAAGAGCGCGGTCTCCGGCGAATTCAGATATTTCGCCGGGGCGTCGGGGCCGAGCGCGCGGCCGCCGAATGCGATGACGCGGCCCCCGGAATCGTGGATCGGAAACATGATTCGATCGCGAAAACGATCATAGGGAACCGCGATGTCCTCGCCATGGATTAAAAGCCCGGCCTCGATTATTGTTTGCAACGGCACCGCCGCGCCGGCGAGATAATCCCGTAAGGCATATTTTTCCGGCAACGCGTAGCCCAGGCGAAATCGGCCCTGCAGCCCGGGATCAATCCTCCGGCCGGCGAGGTACGCGCGGGCCGCCCCTCCTTGCGCGCCGGCAAGCTGCGCGGAAAAATAGGATGCCGCACGCGCCAGCACCTCATGCAGGCTCGCGCGCGCCTGGTGCTGGGCTTCGGCCTCCGGCGAGGCCTGCGGCAGGGCAAGCCCGGCGTCATGGGCGAGTCGCTCGACCGCGCCGGAGAACGAAAGCCCTTCGGTCTCCATCACAAAATCGAAAATATTGCCATTTTTGCCGGCGGAAAAGTCGAACCAGGCCATTTTCTGGTCGTTCACAAAAAAAGACGGCGTTTTTTCCGCGTTGAAAGGCGAAAGCCCTTTCCATTCGCGCCCCGCCCGCACCAATTTGACACGCCCGCGCACGACCTCCGAGACCGGAAGCCGGGCTTTGATCTCATCGAGAAAGGACGGCGGAAATCGCATGGCGGTGCCCAAGGGTTAAATGCCCGGATTCGGCGCGCCTCGTAAAGGCTTATCGAGCTTGTCCCCCTTGTTCACAGGCGGCGGGCGGGGGAACGGCCCTACCTCCGGTGAAGCCTCGCATTTTCGGTGAGATGCGCCTGCCAATGGTCACGTTCGAGCTCCGGATCGAGATGTTCTTCTAACGGAAAGCCCACGCAAAGATAGGCGATGAGCTTCCAGTTGCATGGAACCTCGAGAGTGCGGCAAACTTGCCCCGGATCGAGGATCGACACCCATCCAACGCCAAGATTTTCCGCACGCGCGCAAAGCCAAAACGTGTGGATCGCCGCGACCACCGAATAATCCAACGCCTCCGGCATGGTTTTCCGGCCAAGGCCGGAGCCCGCCTCGGTTGCATGGTCGCAGAACACGGCGAGATG
>DASYNQ010000255.1:0-8663 GCA_036008425.1 Methylocella sp.
CGCGAAACGCGTCGCAAACCACGGCTTGACCGTGTGGCGATCAGACGATGCGACATCGGCGGGCTGGCCAGAAAGAAGACCGCGTTTGTGATCGGCGACGAGCGTGCCGGCAAGATTGGTGTCCTCGATCGCCGGGCGCAGCGCAAGCCATGTCGAAGCGCTGCCGAGCCCCGCGGCCAGGATGAACGATGCCGCCATGGCCCGCCAAGGCGGGGCCGCCCGGGGCGCGATGGGAGGTGCGGCCATAGCGACGATGCGTTGGCGCAGGGCTGGGGGCGCCACCGGCTTGACGAGTTCCCGGCGCATGACCTCACGCAGGGCTTTCAGACGGCCATATTCGGCGGCAAGGGAAGCATGCGCGGCCAAACGATTTTCGAAATCGAGCATGCCCGCGGCATCGAGCTCGCCGTCGAGCGCCGCCTGGGTGAGAAGAGTTTCGTCGACTGTGCTCATTTTGCCTGTGGCCTCCCCAAGGCGGCCAGGAGAAAGCCGCGCGCGCGGGCGAGGCGCGACATCACGGTACCCAAGGGCACGCCGGTGATTTCGGCGATCTCGCGGTAAGTTAACCCATTAATATCGCGCAGCACGAGGGTTTCCTTAAAAGGTGCCGGCAAGGCGCCGATCGCCAGCTCGATCGCCGCCGCGTCCGCCTTGGCGATCAAGGCTTCTTCCGGCGTCACCACGTCATCTGCGGGCGCCAGGGCTTCGATGTCTTCGGTTGTCACCAGCGTTTTCGGCCTGTTGCGAGCGAGCCACGTGAACGTAGTGTTGCGGGTGATCGCGAGAAGCCAGGCGCGGGCGTTGCCGCCGGCATAGCGATCGAGACCTCGCAATGCCCGCAAACAGGCTTCCTGCACAATATCTTCCGCGTCGGTGTTATTTCCGCTAAGCCAGCGGGCCAGCGCGTAGGCATCGTCGAGGTGGGGCATGACCACCGCCGTAAAATGTTCATTCGAGGGGTTCTTCGTCAAGAGGGAAGCCCCATTTCGACGTTCCAGGTTCTCGTTCCGCCGTGACAAGCTTACCATCGCCGGATCAATCCGGCAGGTTTTCCTTGACCGGGCCCGAAGGTCCGAGCGCTCGCACCGGGAATGCCCGCGGAATGGAGCGCACATTGGCAAGGCAGGGTCATTGGTAGCAACCTGCCGTGCGCTCGCGCGATAAGGTTGAAGACCTGCCCTGACTCGTTACCAGCTTTTGGTTCCTATGCCTCCGAGCGGTTGCCGCTTAGCGCGCAAAATGCTACGAACAGTGAGGTAGGCGGATCGAAGGAATCGAAGCCGTGCTCGGGGGACAACTCGCACTCATTGCCGCCGCTCTTTTTACGGGCGCCGCCGTCTACGTCAGCGTGGCGGAACAACCGGCACGCCTTGCGCTTGACGACCGGGCGTCCCTCGCTGAATGGAAGGCCGCTTATCACCGCGGCTTTGCGATGCAAGGCCCTTTGGCGCTCATCGGCTTTTCCCTTGGTCTCATCGCCGCGCGCGCCGAAATGGACTGGCGTTGGGTCGTGGGAGCCTTCATGCTCCTTGTCAACTGGCCTTTCACGCTCATTGCCATCTTGCCGACGAACAAGCTTTTGATGGAAATCCCGCCGCAAAATGCCGGCCCGAAAAGCCGCGAACTGATCCGGGTATGGGGCAGATTGCACGCGGTGCGGAGTGGACTCGGCGCCACCGCGACCGTGCTTTTCCTCTGGGCTTCGATACAGACTTGGCTGGCGGCTTCGCTGCAATAGTCCGGGCGGGTTCTGGGGGTCGCCACAACCGGCGCGGCGCGTGGGGGGCCGTCCTCGTTTCCAGCGCGGCGTCCTCGACTCGAACTAGCAGGCAGTCACGCCAATTCGATGCGCACCGGCACGTGATCCGAGGGCCTTTCCCCGCCGCGCGTTTCCTTGTCGATCGCGGCCTCGACTAGCCGGTCCGCCGCTTGCGGCGAAAGCAAGAGATGATCGATGCGGATGCCTTTGTTGCGTTGCCACGCACCCGCCTGGTAATCCCAGAATGTGTAAAGCGAGGCGTCGTCCGTCGTTGCGCGCAGGGCGTCGATCAGGCCGAGGTTGAGAAGGGATCGAAAGCGGGCCCTGGTTTCGGGCAAAAAAAGCGCATCGCCCTTCCAGGCGGCGGGATCGGCGGAGTCTAGGTGAGTTGGAATTACATTGTAGTCTCCGGCGAGAACGAGCGGCTCCTCCAGCGCTAAAAGATTTCTTGCGTGCGCGATGAGGCGATCCATGAAGGCGAGCTTGTAGCTGTATTTCTCCGTTTGCGGCGGATTGCCGTTCGGCAGATAGATCGAGGCCACGCGGACAATGCCCCCGCCGTGAGGGATGACCGCCTCGATATAGCGCGCCTGCTCGTCATCGGGACCGCCGGGAAGCCCCCGCGTGACCTCGACCGGCGACTTGGCAAGGATAGCCACGCCGTTAAAGCCTTTTTGCCCGTGCACGGCGGCATTATAGCCTTCCGCCTCGACTTCCATATGCGGAAACCCAGAGTCGAGGCATTTTAGCTCCTGCAGACAGAGAACATCCGGCTTGGCGTCGCGTAGATAGCGCAGGAGATGCTCGGTTCTCTGTCGAACTGAATTGACGTTCCAGGTCGCGATTTTCACAGTAAATATTCCTCGATTCCCGTGCTCACTTGCGTGTGGATAGGCCGGTTGACGCCGCGCCGCGCGAGAAAGGCGTGAAGCGCCTCGCTGGGCGCTCTTGCATCAGGCGCGGCAAGGTCCCGTGCGTGAGAACGCCTTCGCGCATGAGCGCGCGGCGCAGCGGGCCGATCATCAAGAACGCAAAAAGTCCGGCGCTGCGCAAAAAATCGACCGGAAAAAAATTCAAAAGCAGGGAGCGATTAAGGATGTCGACCCCGTTCGTGCGCAAAAAAATGTCGCTCCGGCGCGCGGCTGCATAGGTTTTCAGCGTCTGCACGGAGCCGATGTCGTGCCCGAGCGCGCGCGCGTCCTCCAAAACTTCGGCGAGAGCCGCACTGTCGCGCAGACTGAGGTTTAAGCCTTGCGCGGCGAGCGGCGGAAAGATGTGCGCGGCTTCGCCGATGAGCGCGATGCGATGGCCAACAAGACGATTGGCGCTCATCCCCGCCATGGGGAAAAAGCCGCCCGGCCCATCGATCTCAATCTTGCCCAGAAGCGAGTCGACTTGATCCTCGATCTCTTGCGCGAGTTCTGGCTTGGAAAGCGCGCGGCGGCGCTCCGCCGTCTCGGGGGACATCAGCCAGACGAGGCTCGAACGATTTGGCTTGTTTTCCGCAAGGCAAAGCGGAACCAGCGTGCAGGGACCCGATCGCGTGTGGAATTCTGTCGAAATATTCCGGTGCGGCTTCGCGTGCGAAAGGAGAGCCGTGAACGCCACCTGTGGATAGGTCCAGGCGCGCGTGCCGATCCCCGCCTTGGTTCGCGCGGGTGACATGCGGCCGTCAGCGGCAGCGGCGAGCTTTGCCGTGACGCGCTGCCCGTCGGCGAGAATGGCATGGACCGCATCATCGTCAAAACTTATGTCGTCGATCATGCCTTCGTGCAAAACGAGGTTTGGGGTTCCGGCCGCGATTTCGGCAAGGCCCTCGACGAGCACATTGTTCTCGATATTCTCGCCGAAAGCGGCAAGGCCGATCTCGCTCGCGGCGAAGGAAACGGAGGGCACCGGAAACCGCGTTCCGGTGGCGTCGATCATCGCGATCCGGCTAAGCGGCGCGGTCTTGCCGCGAAAATGCGGCCATACGCCAAGCGCCTTGTAAAAGCGCAACGAGGCCTCGAAAAGCGCGACGGTCCGCCCGTTCGCGCTTGTATCGACATGGCCAACGCAGACAACGGAAAATCCCGCCTGCGCGAGGGCAAGCGCGGTAGAGAGACCGGCGGCGCCAGCGCCGGCAACGAGAATGTCGGCATGCGTATCGGCAGTTGACAGAGACATCGGCCACCTTTGCCAGCCTATGTAGACCGGTGCGGAGAAATTGGCGAGTGCGCGGCCACCTTCTGCGGCGTCGCGGTCGAACTCGGCGCAAACGGTTAGCGGTGCCGGTCTGGGTCGACGGCAAGCTTTCGCAGGCGCGCCCGTCGGTTAGGGAAAAAGCCGGGGCGGTGATGATTTCCTGATCGGGACCAGTCTCGGGAGCCGCCCGCTTTTTGGCCCGTTGCGAACTTAAGGAAAAAGGCGGGGGAACCCGAAAGACCGGGAACCTTTTTGGGAATATGTTGCTGTGGAGGCAGGGCATGATGGGCGGCGCGAAGGCGCATTACGATGGCATCGTCGCCTTCTCGCAGACCGATTTTACCGACGACCTCAAGAAGATCACGGTGCCGGTGCTGGTGATGCACGGCGACGACGATCAGATCGTTCCCTATGCCGACGCCGGACCATTGTCGGCAAAGCTGCTGAAGAACGGGACGCTGAAGACGTACAAGGGCTTCCCGCACGGCATGCCGACTACGCAGGCGGACACGATCAATGCCGACCTGCTAGCGTTCCTCAAAGCCTGACGCTGAGGCCATGGCATTGGTGACAAGGCAACATCTGTCCTAGGGACTAAATTAAGCGTCGTTAATTATTGTGCGATGCGGACCTAATTCGCGTTGAACCGAATCCGGTTTCCTGAACGTCGCGGCGCGGGCATATACATGCGCGATTGAACCTGCAATACTTCGAGGCTGAATGGCCCAGTTCAATCTGTCGTTTTCCCCGCTTCTGCCCTGGCCGATTTTGCTCGGACTGGGGGTGCTCGCGCTTGGCCTCGTCGGTTTGGGCTTTTATGCACGCGGGAGCGGGAGTTTTCTCCGCGCGCTTGGCCTTGGCTTGCTGCTGTTGGCCATGACCGGCCCCGCTTTGGTGCGCGAGGACCGCAACCCATTGAAAGAGATCGTGGCCGTAGTCGTCGATCAAAGCGGCAGCCAGACGATCGGCGAACGCACAGCGCAGACGGAAAAGGCCCGCGCCGAACTTGAAAAACGCCTCAATGCGCTCGGCAATGTCGATGTCCGCGTCATCGAGAGTGGCAGCACCGATAGCGAGGCCGACGGCACAAGGCTGTTTGCGGCCTTGAACGCCGGGCTCGCCGACGTGCCGTTGGAACGCCTCGGCGGCGTTTTCATGATCACCGATGGGGTCGTCGACGATGTTCCAGCCGACGTGAGCGCGCTCGGCCTGAAGGCGCCGCTGCACGCGCTCATCACTGGGCATGAAGGCGAGCGCGATCGGCGAATCGAGCTTTTGGAGGCGCCGCGCTTCGGGATTGTCGGCAAGGAGCAAACGATCGAGTTGCGGGTGTTGGACACGGCGGACAACAGCGACCCCGTGGTGCTCAAGGTTCGCCGCGACGGCAACCCCGTGGCAACCATCGTCACGACGCCCGGCGAACGCCTTCGCGTGCCGGTCAAAATCGAACATGGCGGCCCAAATGTCGTCGAACTCGAGGTCGAGGCGTTGCCGGACGAACTGACCGCGATCAACAACAAGGCGGTGCTGACAATCGAGGGCGTGCGCGACAAATTGAAGGTTCTGCTCGTTTCGGGAGAACCGCATGCGGGCGAGCGCATGTGGCGCAATCTTCTCAAATCCGACGCCAATGTCGATCTCGTGCATTTCACCATTTTGCGGCCGCCGGAAAAGCAGGATGGGACGCCGATCAACGAATTATCGCTGATCGCCTTTCCGACCGCCGATCTCTTCGGCCGGAAGATTAAGGAATTCGACCTCATCGTCTTCGACCGCTATTCGAATCAGAGCGTCCTGCCCTTAATTTATTTCGATAACATCGTCCGCTATGTCCGCGAAGGCGGCGCGCTGATGCTCGCGGCGGGTCCCGATTTCGCTCGCCCCGAAGGGCTCTATTACTCGCCGTTAGGGCGAATCGTGCCGGCGCGCCCGGACGGCAACCTGACCGAGCACGCGTTCCGTGCCGCGATCACCGAAGATGGCGCCAAACATCCGGTGACGCGCGGCTTGCCGGGCGCCGATCAGAATCCGCCCGCCTGGAGCGAATGGTTCCGCCAAGTCGATGCCGAGGTCACGCATGGCACCAGCATTTTGTCCGGTGTCGCCGGAAAACCGCTGCTCGTTCTTTCGCGCGAGGGCAAGGGCCGGGTGGCGCTACTTCTCAGCGATCAGATGTGGCTCTGGGCGCGCGGTTTCGAAGGCGGCGGCCCGCACCTCGATCTATTGCGCAGGCTCGCACATTGGCTGATGAAGGAGCCGGACCTGGAAGAGGAAGCCTTGCGCGCCAATGTGCGCGGGCACGTCATCGAAATCGAACGTCAGAGCCTGAAGGCCGATGTGCCGCCGGTCACTGTCGCCTCGCCTTCGGGCGCGGAAGAAAGCGTGAGCTTGACGCTGGTCGAGCCAGGCATCTCTCG
Organism: Methylocella sp.; assembly: GCA_036008425.1. Lineage (GTDB taxonomy): Bacteria > Pseudomonadota > Alphaproteobacteria > Rhizobiales > Beijerinckiaceae > Methylocapsa. The sequence goes on from DASYNQ010000255.1 coordinate 6,361, forward strand.
CGCGAACGTGACTGCGGCGGAACTCGGACTCCACCGCCTAAGCGACGGAAATTTATCGGTTCTCGCCAATGTTGGGCCGGAAAATCCGCGCGAATTCCAGGAAGTTGTCTCGACGCCGGACAGGCTGAAGCCCCTCGCGGAAGCGACGGGTGGCACGGTGCGCCGGATCGGCAATGCGGAGAACAGCGAAATCTCGCTGCCGCGTCTTGTCGCGATTGGGGAGAGTCAGGTCTATGGCGGCGCCGGTTATGCCGCGATCAAGCGCATTGGGGCCAGCGAAGTGAAGGGCGTGGGCGTGATGCCGCTCGCGATCGGCTTTTTGGGCCTTGCCGCGCTGTTGGGAAGCGTCAGTGCGGCGTGGCTTTTTGAGGGACGGAGAACCGCTAGGTGAATTTAGGGTGACTTAAGCTCATCTTGCAAAGCTTATTCGCGTTCAATGCCGTTAGGCACTGTCCGCGAATAATTGAATCGATTTTTTGACCGGCCTGGTGGAGGGATTCCATCGGGCCCGGAAGCCCGAGCGCTTCCAGAACGGCGCCGATGTAACGTACGCCTGCCGTGCTACAGCCCCTCGAAAAGCACACCCGCGAGCAACGCCGCGTATGCCGCCGCCATCACCCAAAAACGATGCGTGCCGATATAATGCCCGGCGAACGGAACATGGGTGTAAAGGGTCGCCACGGCGGCAACGGCCAGGATTAGCGACACAAAAAAGACAGGAGCCCCCGGTGGGGTCAATCTGAAGCGCATGGCGAGGTCCGAAATCGGGTCGATCTGAAGCGCTAGGCTTAGCCGTTCGCGGCGCGGCGAAAATTTGACCCTGTAGTATTTTTTGCCGCCTTGCTCAAAAATCGGGGCCGCGCCTGGAAAAAGCGCGACCCCTTACTTTGATGCCCCCCGAGGACCAATGGGGAGAGTATGCCACAATTCTGACCTCTCAGCCGCGAATGTCCAGTAAAGTTTCCGCGATTGCGGGCTGCTCACGTTGAGCGCCGATATCGCGCGCGGCGGAGGGGAACGGGTCCATCGCAGCCCGGCGCCGGATCGCTGATGCGGCCCACTCGCTCCAATAAATTTCTGGCTACAGAACTTTGGGCTTAAGCGGGCGGCCTCTTTCGCTTCGGCCGGTGATCACAATCTATTATTTGGAAAGGAATGAGAAACCATGGCGAACGCCGATCCGATCGTCATCGCCGCCGCCGCGCGCACGCCCATAGGCGGCTTTCAAGGCGAGTTCAGGGACCTTGCCGCCCCAAGCCTCGGCGCCACGGCGGCGAAGGCGGCGCTCGTACGGTCTGGGGTTGCGCCCGAGGACATCGAAGAAGTGATCCTTGGCTGCGTCTTGCCGGCTGGCCAGGGTCAGGCTCCCGCCCGCCAGGCCGCGCTTGCTGCGGGCCTGCCTGAGGCCACTCCCTGCACGACTGTCAACAAGATGTGTGGTTCCGGCATGAAGGCGATCATGCTGGCGCATGACATTTTATGCGCCGGGAGTGCGCGGATCGCGCTTGCGGGCGGCATGGAAAGCATGAGCAACGCCCCCTACCTGCTCGATCGCGCGAGGTCTGGCTACCGCATGGGGCATGGCAGACTGATCGATCATATGTTCCTCGACGGGCTCGAGGATGCGTATGGCGAGCATTTGCCGATGGGCGCCTTCGCGGAGTATTGCGCCGAGAACTTTCAATTCACTCGCGCCGCCCAGGACGCATTCGCCATCGCTTCGCTGGAGCGGGCGCAAAGGGCGATCGGTGACGGCAGTTTTGCAAAGGAGATCGCGCCAATCACGGTCAAGTCCGGCAAGGCCGAAGGCAGGGTCGTTTTGCACGATGAGCAGCCGCTAAAGGCGAAGCTCGATAAAATTCCTCATCTCAAACCGGCGTTCAGGGAAGGCGGCAGCGTGACGGCGGCGAATTCGAGTTCGATTTCGGACGGCGCCGCGGCGCTCGTTCTCATGCGCCGCTCGGAGGCCGAAAAGCGGGGCATCTCGCCGCTGGCGACGATCCTGGCTCATGCCACGCACGCGCAGGCGCCCAGTCAATTCGCCACCGCCCCCATCGAGGCGTTGCGAAAACTGATGGACAAGACCGGCTGGTCCCTGGCGGATGTCGATCTTTTCGAGATTAATGAGGCCTTCGCGGTGGTCGCCATGGCGGCGATGCGCGAACTCTCCTTGCCGCACGAAAAAGTCAATGTGCATGGCGGCGCCTGCGCGCTCGGCCATCCGATCGGCGCGTCGGGCGCCAGAATCGTCGTGACGCTGCTTGCGGCCCTGCAAAAATACGGCTTGAAACGCGGCGCGGCGG